>JAJYMR010000028.1 GCA_021786815.1 Deltaproteobacteria bacterium | reverse complement strand
CTGGCTTTTTGAAACCGCCCTCGAGAACCGGCTGATGGCGTTCATCCTGATCGTCGTCTTCGCCGTGCTGGGCCTGCGCGCGATGACGCGGCTGCCGATCGACGCGTCACCGGACGTTACTCCGAATCTGGTCCAAATCGTGACCGAGGCGCCGGGTCTGGGTCCTCCCGAGGTCGAGAAGTTCATCACGTTTCCGGTGGAACTCGCGATGCGCGGGTTGCCGGGAATTGTCGAGATCCGCTCGATCTCGCGCTTCGGCCTCTCCGCGGTCTTCGTCTACTTCGACGAGAGCTACGACATCTACTTCGCGCGCCGGCTGGTGATGGAACGCCTGCCCGCGGCGAGGGAGATGATCCCCAAGGGCTTCGGCTCGCCCACGATGACGCCGGTATCGACCGCGCTCGGCGAGATCTTCCAGTTCCGGGTCGTCGACCCGAAGCTTTCGCTGATGCAGTTGCGCTCCATCCTCGACTGGCAAATCGCGCCGCGGCTCAAGGAAGTCCCGGGCGTGGTCGAAGTGAACAGCTTCGGCGGCGAACTCAAGACCTACGAACTCGAACTTCGGCCCAACGCGCTCGTCGAATACGGGCTCAGCCTCGACGATGTCTTCAGGGCCCTTGAGAAGAACAACGCCGCGGCGGGAGGCGGATATCTGCTGCACGGCGGCGAGCAGGAGCTGATTCGCGGCTCCGGACTCATCGCCAACCTGCGTGACGTCGGCGATATCGTCGTCGGCAGCCACAACGGCACTCCGATCTACGTCCGCAACCTGGGCAAGCTCGCGTTCGCGCCGCGCCTGCGCCAGGGCGCGGTGACCTACGACGGCAAGGGCGAGACAGTCGCGGGCGTGGTGATGCTGCTAATCGGGCAGAACAGCCGGACCGTGGTCGAGAACGTAAAGAAGAAGCTGGCGGAGATAGCGCCGACGCTGCCGGCGGGCGTCAAAATCGTGCCCTATTACGACCGCGCCGATCTCATCAACCGCACCATCGACACCGTCGTGCACAATCTCGTCGAAGGCGCGCTCTTGGTCACGGCCATACTGTTTCTGTTCCTCGGCAATCTGCGCGCGAGTCTCATCGTCGCCTCCGTCATCCCGCTCTCGATGCTCGCGGCGTTTATCGGGATGGAGTACTTCGGCGTCTCCGGGAACCTGATGAGCCTCGGCGCGATCGACTTCGGGCTTATCGTGGACGGCTCGGTGGTGTTGGTCGAGAACCTGTTCCGCCGCCTCGCCCACGACGAGCATCCGCAGCGCCCGATGGCGCGCCGGGTGTTCGAGGCCGGACTCGAGGTGCTGCGCCCGATCGTCTTCGCAATCGGGATCATTATCGTGGTGTACGTGCCGATCCTCACCTTCCGGGAGGTCGAGGGAAAGATGTTCCGGCCGATGGCGCTGACCGTCATCTTCGCGCTCGTCGGATCGCTCCTGTGCGCGCTCACGTTCGTGCCGGTGATGGCCTCGGTGTTCCTCGGCAAGGTGTCGCACGAGGAGCCGTGGGTGGCGAGGCAATGCGACCGGCTTCATGCGCGGCTGCGCAGGATGATCGCGCCGCACCCGAGGGCGGTGGTTGCAATTGCATGCGCGGTCTTTGCGCTGAGCCTCGTGGTCGCGCCGTTCCTCGGCGCGGAGTTCATCCCGACCCTCGACGAGGGCGTGCTCAACCTCGACGTCCTGCAGGTGCCGAGCATCTCGCTCGAAGATTCGATCAAGGAGGCGAGTAGGCTGGAGAAGGCGGCGCTGCAATTCCCCGAGGTGAAGCACGTGGTCTCGCGTATCGGACGACCCGAAATCGCAACCGACGTGATCGGGCCCGACGAGAGCGACGTTTACATCTTCCTCAAACCGCGCGACCAGTGGCGCTTTTCGACCCGCGAAGAGCTTATCGAGGCGCTCGGCGCGCACCTGCACGAGAGCGTTCCGGAAACGCGTTTCGGCTTTTCGCAGCCGATCGAGTCGCGCGTCAACGACATGATCGCCGGCGTAAAGGGCGACGTCGCCATCCATTTGTACGGCGACGATCTCAACACGCTGATGCGCTACGGGAAGACCATCCTGAAGATCGTAAGCGCGCTTCCGGGCGCCGCCGATCCCAAGATGATCCCGCGCAGTGGACTGCCCAGCCTCGATATCGAGATCGACCGCGCGGAGACCGCCCGCTACGGCATCAACGTCGCCGACGTGCTCGCGACGATCGAAACGATCGGCGGCAGGATCGTCGGCCAGGTGGTCGAGGGACAGGCGCGCTACCCGCTGCAGGTGCGCTTCACCGCGGCCTCGCGCGACAATATCGAGGCGCTCCAGGATTTGAAGGTCGCGGCCCCCGACGGCGCGCTGATTCCGTTGGCGCAACTCGCCCACTTCAGGCAATCGGAGGGTCCGGTCGCGATTTGGCGCGACAACCTGATGCGCCGGGTGACGATGGCGGTCAACGTGCGCGGCACCGATCTCGCGAGCTTCGTCAGCGCGGCGAAAGCCGCAGTCGCCGAGCAGATAAAGCTTCCGCCCGGCTATCGCATTCAGTGGGGTGGCCAGTACGAGAACCTGCAGCGTGCGTCCGGGCGCCTGATGATCCTGGTGCCGGCGTCGCTGCTGCTCATCCTGGTGCTGCTTTACAACACGTTCAGCTCGATGCGCCTTGCCCTGCTCATCTTCAGCAACGTGTTGCTGGCGGCGAGCGGAGGAATTTTCGGGCTCTGGCTGCGCGGTCTGACTTTTTCGATCACCGCCGGCGTCGGATTCATCACGTTGTTCGGCGTTTCGGTGCTGAACGGTGTGGTGCTGGTGTCGGAGTTCAACCGCCTTGCGATGCTGGGCACTCCCCTCGACGACGCGATCGCGGAGGCCGAGCGCGAAAAGCTAAGGCCCATCCTGATGGCCTCGCTGGTCGCGCTGTTCGGGTTTATCCCGATGGCCGTCTCGCACGCAGCGGGAGCCGAGGTGCAGCGTCCGCTCGCGACCGTGGTGATCGGCGGGCTGATTACCTCAACGCCGTTCACGCTTTACGTGCTGCCGATAATTTATCGCTTTATCGTTGGCAACGGCCCCGCCAATGCCACGGCTAAACCGGCATCGCCGCCGCAGCCCACACCCGCCGATTGACGCCCGCCCGGCCCCGGCGCTCTATGGGAAGCGAGGCGCCGTTGAGATATGTAGCTGCTGCGGACGGCGTCCGTGATTTGCCGGAAATCGTGCGCGTCGAGGAGTGCGAGAACGACACAACGAGGGGGAAGCCAGGGTGAACGAGAAACAGCTCTTTAGCGTCTTGGTCCGAGGGGTCGGCGTACTCGTCTTTCTAAACGGGCTCAGCAATCTCTATGTCGTGCTCGTGGAATGGAAATTTGAGCTGCCCGTCGCCCGGACTCTTGTCACGGCGATGACGGCTCCGAACGTGATATACGTGGTCCTGGCGTTGATTCTCGGTGTCACGATGATTCGATGGCCTGAGTGGGTTGTGCATCTTGCCTGGATGGAGAGATTGCCGACAATTGGCCGAATGCAGGACGATGAGCCTTCCAACTGACTCGCATGCGGTGTCCTCGCTGCCGTGCCCGCTCTACGTACCGCGCGCCGGCTGGACTTGGTTTCAGAAATTGGAATAAATGCAGGATGGCGGTCAGGATGCTGTGAGAGGTTCGTTCCGACACCATCAGGAATCGTCGACCACATGGTGACCCGCCTCTTCCGGGGCAGGTCGCCGAGGCCGTCCGACAACCTGCTCGATCCCGGATGCGGAACCGGGGTGTTCCTC
>JAJYMR010000313.1 GCA_021786815.1 Deltaproteobacteria bacterium | reverse complement strand
ACTCAACGAACATCACAAGGTCCCCAACCAATCCGTCGGCACGCAGGCCGGTTTCTACACACTGCTCCATCCGAGCCAGTGGCAGTGGGTGAAGAAATTCTCGCTGATGAATCCGAACAGTTGGCCATTCATCCCGGTGCCCGAGGTTGCGACCGACCCCTTCGCCGGCACGACGGTTGGACTGCTCGCCGCGTTCCTGCAAACCAATAAGAAACAGGAAATCACCTCGATCTTCGCGCCTGACGTGGAAACCAACACGGTCATGGGCCCGGGCGGGACGTTTCGCTATCTGGCCTATCCGTCGGCTGACACGCAGTGGTACGTGGTAGGCGGCATGCAGGAGAAGATCGCGCGCTTCGTCGATATCGACTATCAGACCGGGCTGCTTCGCCAGAATTGGTTGTCGTTCGAGGGACGCTTCTACTTCGAGCGTGATCCGACCGACCGTTTCTTCGGCGTCGGCAACAATTCCCAGCTCAGCAAGGAAACCAATTTCACGACTGAGCAGGTTTATGGGCTTGCCACCCTTGGGATCAATTTCACACCCCAGCTTCAGCTCTCCTATACGCTCAGGCCCCGGTACGTTCGAATCCTGGACGGCGCGTTCACGAATCTGCCGACGGTCTCCCAGCTTTTCCCGCATCAAAAGGGCCTCCAAGGTGGGACCGAGGTCCTAAACATCGCGATGCTGACCTACGATACCCGCGATTCGATCGAAATTCCGCGCTCGGGCGGGCTTGCCCGCGTGTTTGCCGGCTTTGCCGATCGGGCCTTCATGAGTTCGGTGTCCTATACGCGGTTTGGAGGGGAAATTCGCCGCTACTACTCGCTGAACCGCCGAGTAACCTTGGTTGGTCATGCCTTTATCGAATACGAACCGGCCGGCAACGAACTGCCGTTCTGGACGATGGCGCGCCTGGGAGGCGAACCCAGCCTGCTCTGGGACCAGCAGACGCTTCGCGGCTACGGCACCGGACGGTTTGTGGACAACAACCTGGCTGTCGCCAACCTCGAGGTGCGCACGCGGGTGTACGAGATGGACCTTTTCGGCACCCACGGAATTCTCGAACTCGCGCCGTTCTTCGATGCGGGCCGGGTCGCGCACAACATCGGCTTCGACCCGTTCGTGGACACCCATCCCGTCGGCGGAATCGGATTTCGCGGCATCGCCGAGCCCTTCGTGGTCGGCTACGTCGATATCGGCTACGGGGGCGAGGGCACGGCGATCTTCTCGGGCATCAACTATCCCTTCTAACCGCGTCGCGACCGCTGCGCCCACCGGCGGCGCTCACGCTACATCCGCTCGATAACCTCGCGCGAGATTTCCTCGACGCAGTCCGCAAACCCCTCCATCGGAGGATTGATGAACACCTGCGTAAGCCCCGCACTCTCGAGCGCCTTCAGCTGCTCGATAACCTCCTCGCGCGTCCCGACGATCGTGCATGCCCTGATCGTCTCGGGCGTAACGAACCGCCATTCGGCCGGTTCCACGTAGGTGCAATGCCCAAGATGCACTTCGAGATAGCGCTCCTCGGGCGGCGTCTTCATCGCGGAAACGTAGGCCTGATAGAGCCTGAAGGCCGGCTGTACTTCCTTCGGCAGCGATTCCACGCGCGCGTATCCCGCGGCGAAAGCATGCAGATTCGCCATCACCCACGGCCCGGCCATCGCCCTGACCCGCGGCGAATCCAGGTCCTCGCCGCGCCGCAACACGCAGATGTGCGTCAACGACACCAGTGGAAAGCTCGTGAGCTTGCGCTTCGCGCGCGCCGCACCCGCCTTGATATGACCAAGGACGGTCTGGACGCGCTCGGGCGTGACCACGCCGGTTGTGACTGCACCGTCGCCGAACTCACCCGCGAGTTGCAGCACCTTTGGCCCGTTTCCCGCCACGTAAAACGGTATCGGACCGTCGAGGTTGATGAAGCGGACGTCGCGATGAAGGTAGCGGATTTTCCGACTCAAGCCTTCGGTGTTGTAAATCGCCTCGCCCGTTTGGAGCAGGTCGTGGATAACCCGAACCTCTTCGCGGAAATTCGCAAACTTTACCGGCGGCAGTCCCATCACCCGCCGACCCGTATGCCCAGTGCCGTAGCCGAGTATCACGCGGCCCGGCGCGATCTGATTTATCGTGCCGATTGCCTCGACCGTAACCGGCGGAATCCGGTTCGAGGCGATTGCCACGCCGGTTGCGAGCTTTATTTTCGTCGTGTTGACCGCGGCGAGCGCCATGCAGGCCCACACGTCGCCCCATATCATGTGGGAGTCGGGAATCCACGCGTGCGTGAAGCCGAGCTTCTCGGCGAGCGTGGGATCGGTAATCGCCCGTTCGGGCTTGGTGAAGATCAGGGTTCCGAACTCCATTTCAGGCCTTACCTCCGTTTTCGAGCGCGAATATAGCGCGATTGCCGCAAAGGGGATAAACGAACCGAAGCGCGCGCGCTCAACCTGACTCGCCCGCGATGCGCTAGACTCGCGATGGCCGCCGTCATATCCGGCCGGAGGAACGCGATGCAAGCTTCTTTCGAGAACCGCTCGCCTGCGACTTCATCGGGCTCCGACCTCGTGGCTCCGGATTGCCACGGAATGAACTTCTTTCTTGTCGACGAGGCTTTTCGCGGCCTGCTCGAGCTTTACATGGAGCCCGCTCTGCGCGACCACTTGACGCCTCATCTCACCCGCCTCGGCGAACTTGCCGGTACGACGCTCGACGACCTTGCCCGTATCGCCGACCGCCATCCCCCGACGCTCCATCCGCGCGATCGCTTCGGACGCGACGAAGACTGGATCGAATACCATCCGGCCTACCGCGAGATGGAGCGCGTCGCGTTCGGCGAATTCGGGCTTCACGCGATGGTTCATCGCGCGGGCGTGCTCGGATGGCCGGCGCCGATGCCGCCGATTGCGAAGTACGCCTTCCAGTACCTGTTCGTGCAGGCGGAGTTCGGCCTGATGTGCCCGGTCAGCGTGACCGACACCTCGATTTACGTGCTCGCGCGCTACGGCAGCGAGGAACTGAAACAGAAACTGCTGCCACGGATGCTCTCGCAGGACGTCGAGCGGATGTGGAAGGGCACGCAGTTCATGACCGAAAAGGCGGGCGGCTCCGACGTCGGCGCGCTCGAGACCGTCGCGCGCGTCGAGAGCGGCCAGTGGCGCCTTTACGGCGAGAAATGGTTCTGCTCGCACGCCGACGCCGACGTCGCGCTGCTGCTCGCGCGCCCAGAAGGCGCGCCCTTGGGAACCCGCGGGCTTGGGCTGTTCGCGATGCCGCGCAGGATGGACGACGGGACGCGCAACCGCTACCGAATCGTCAGGCTGAAGGACAAGCTCGGCACCAAATCGATGGCGAGCGGCGAAATAAAGCTCGAAGGCGCGTTCGCCTGGGTGGTCGGCGACGTCGGAAACGGCCTCAAGCAGATGCTCGACCAGGTCAACCTGTCGCGCCTGTCGCATGGCGTCCGCGCGGCCGCGATGATGCGCCGGTGCGTCAACGAATCGCTATGCGTCGCCCGCAACCGCCTTGCCTTCGGCAGGCGGATTCTCGAAATGCCGCTCGTCGGCCGTCAATTGATGAAAATCATGGTGCCGGCGGAGCAGGCGCTCTCGATGTACGCCTACGTGGCCGACGTGATGGGGCGCGCCGGACGCGGCGACACAGCCGCGGCCGCGATGCTTCGGCTTCTGACGCCGCTCTACAAGTTCCGCGCCTGCCGCGACAATGTCGCGGTTGCTCCGGCGCGATGGAGATG
>JAJYMR010000064.1 GCA_021786815.1 Deltaproteobacteria bacterium | reverse complement strand
GAGTTGCGCGGTGCAATTTCGAAGGCCGAGATCTCCGCGCTGCTGGCGGGTGCGACGGCGCTGCTGTTTCCTTCCCGTTACGAGGGTTTCGGCCTGCCGATTATCGAGGCGATGGCTGTTGGATGTCCGGTGCTGGCGCTCGACACGCCGATAAGCCGCGAGGTGGCAGGATGCGCGGCACGGTTTCTGCCCGATGAGCCGGGTGCGTGGGCGGACGCGCTCGAAAAGCTGATGGAATCGGAGGCCGAGCGCGAGGAGATGTGCCAGGCCGGATGGGAGAACGTGGCGCGGTTTTCATGGGAAAAAGCCGCCCAACAGTATGCGGAATTGTTCGAAGACCTCGCCGGCTGAGCGATTGGCGGCGCCGTTCATTCTCTCGATACCATGAAATTCTCACTCGTACTGGCAACCGTCGACAGAACCGAGCCGCTGGAAGTCCTGCTACGCTCTCTCGCGTCGCAAACGGAGCGCAACTTCGAGTTCCTGGTCGTGGACCAGAATCAGGACGAGCGGCTGCTGCCCCTGCTCGGCCGGTATGAGGGCCGCTTTCCGATTGTTCATCTCAGAGCCTCCGAGCGCGGACTCTCAAGAGCGCGGAACCTCGGACTCAAATACGCCACGGGCGAGATTCTGGCCTTTCCGGACGATGACTGCTGGTACGGCTCGCCGACCCTGCTCGAACGCGTCGCGGCGCGGTTCGACGCTCGTCCGAGGGTCGACGTGATGACCGGCTGCTCCGTTGACGCGGCAGGCCATCCTTCGCAGTTGCAATGGGAACCCGATACGGCCTGGGTGACGTGGCTCAACATCTGGCACACCTGTATCTCGTACACGATTTTCCTGCGCAGAAGGGTCATTGAGCGGTTGGGCGGATTCGACGAATCGCTCGGCGTCGGAGCCGGCACCGCGTGGGGGGCGGGCGAGGAGATGGACTACATACTGCGCGCGCTCGAGGCAGATTTCAGCGTGTGGTACGACCCGTCCCTGCAGGTTAACCACCCCCAGACCGCAACCAGCCGCGACGAGCATGCGATTCGGCGCTCATACCTGTACAGCGCCGGCGGCGCCCGCGTGTTGCGAAGATATCGCTATCCGATGTGGTTCGTTGGGTCTCGATGGGTACGCGCGCTGGCGGGCTCGGGGGTCGCCCTGGCGCGCGGCGATTTTGCGAAGGCACGGGTTCGCTGGGCCGGTCTGCGCGGTTCGGTGCGCGGCTGGATCGGCTGAAGTCCTTCTGTCAAGGCCTCATTTGGGCGCTATCCGCATTCGCAGGATGCGTCCGCAAGCATCAGTCGTTGTGTTTCGTAAGGCGGCATATCAAAGAAACGCAGTCCTGCTGAATCACCGCCGCGCCGGCCTCGATTTCGCCACAAAATATCCCGCTGCGTGCGTTAGTTAGAAAGTCCGCCAGACTGTCCAATCTGCTCCGCCTTGGCACGGGCGATGCTCGGCTTCGTTTTGAGTATTTCGCGCGCGAGGCTCCTATGGAAAAGCGGCGTCACGTGAAGACGGAGCAGGTCCGGATTGCGTCCGATTCGATACATCTGGAGGGCATCCTTGCGCTTCCTGAGGACGCGCTCGGAATCGTTCTTTTTGCGCACGGAAGTGGGAGCAGCCGATTCAGCCCGCGCAACACCTACGTTGCCGAGGCGCTCCAGGAGGCGGGAATCGGAACGCTTCTGTTCGATCTTCTTACCGAGTATGAAGCGCAAGACCGCGAGAACGTGTTCGATGTCGATTTTCTGGCCCATCGCTTGGCCGACGCGGCCAGATACCTGCGCCATCGTGAGGACACGCGGCGTTACGAGCTTGGGTATTTTGGCGCGAGCACCGGAGCGGCGGCCGCTCTGATCGCAGCCGCGCATGACCCGTCGATTCGGGCAATAGTCTCGCGCGGCGGACGGCCGGATCTTGCGATGCACTGCCTGGAAAAGGTGAGCGCTCCCACGCTCCTGATAGTCGGCGGCGATGACACCCAGGTTATCGAGCTCAATCGCAGGGCGTACGAGCATCTACGATGCGAAAAGGAACTGACTATTGTACCCGGCGCGACCCATCTGTTCGAAGAGCCGGGCACGCTCGAGCAGGTTGTGACTTCGGCCAAACAATGGTTCCGGCGCCATCTCAAGCGCGGCGAGGACGAGGATGACGTGCCTTGGTTCGAGAGCGGTACCGTGTTCGCCGATCGGGCGGAGGCCGGCCGGGAACTGGCCGAGCGCCTTCTCAAGTACCGGACGGCGAATCCTGTCGTGCTCGCGCTTCCGCGCGGCGGTGTGCCGGTTGCCTACGAAGTCGCCAAGGCGCTTGGAGCGCCGCTCGACGTGGTCGTGGTGCGCAAGCTCGGCGCGCCGTCGCAGGCGGAACTGGGCGTGGGCGCGGTCGTCGACGGCGACCATCCCGAGGGAATCTTCAACGAGGACATCATCGCGGAACTTGGCATTTCCAAAGAGTATCTCGAGCACGAAATCAACGAGCAGCTGAAGGAAGTACGCCGGCGCGAGACGTTGTATCGCGGCGACCGTCCGCGGGTGGAGCTCAAGGGACGCACCGCAATCGTCGTGGACGACGGAATCGCGACCGGAGGGTCGATTCGCGCGGCGCTTCGCGGCGTCAGGCGCAAGGGGCCAGCGCGAGTGGTGCTAGCGGTGCCGGTCGCGCCCAGCGCGACCATCCAGGCGCTCCGGCGCGAAGCGGACGACGTTGTCTGTCTGAGTTCGCCGGCGTCCTTTTACGCGATCGGCCAGTTTTACCGCGACTTCCATCAGCTTGGTGACGACGAAGTGATACGGCTTCTCGAATCGGCCCGCGCCGGGTATCGGGCGATCGCGGCAACCGAAGCGGGAAGCGCGGGAATTTAACCAGGAGGCGACATTTATGGGCTCGTGGCGACCATGGTCTTCGCTGAGTGAGTTCGAAAAGGTCCGGCGCGACCTGGACGATACGCTCGCGCGCCTGATGGGCAGGGAAGAAGCCGAGCCGGTTGAGAAAGGGGTTATCGAGCCGGCCGTTGAGTGCTTCGTCGAGGAAGGGAAATTCGTCGTTCGACTCGACCTGCCGGGCGTCGAGCCCGCGGATATCGAAGTCAATGCGTCCGAGGGCCTGCTGACGGTTCGAGCCACGCGCGGCGAAGAGCGCGTGGAGCGCAAGCGCGAATTTATCGAGCATGAACTGCCCTATGGAACCTTCGAGCGAGCGATTGAATTGCCAGAAGGGGTCCAGGCCGAGGACATCCGGGCGACGTATCGCAATGGCGTGCTCGAACTGACGGCGCCGATTAAGGCCGAGGAAGAGAAGAAAGTTAAAATCCAGGTCGAGGCGCGCGGCGCGGAGGGAAAGAGCGGAGCGGAAGGAAAGAGTCGAGGCGGCGCTTAGCGGTTTCGCGGTGCGCATGCGCCTGGCCGAAAGCCCACCTCGGAGAATGTTGCGCGCACATGTGCAGCCGGCGCACGCTCCGGCGGGGGCGGGGAGTGAAGTCCATGAGAGTCGAACAGGTAATGACCCGTAACGTGAGCGTGTGCAGCCGCGACGACAACCTTAACCGGGCGGCGCAGCTAATGTGGGAAAACGATTGCGGCGCAATTCCCGTGATCAGCGCGGACGGCGACGGCGCCGTTATCGGCTTTCTGACCGATCGCGACATCTGTATGGCGGCGTACACGCAGGGCAGGCCACTGTCGGAGATCCCGGTTGCGATTGCGATGGCGCGCAAGGTGATCTGTTGCAGGGTCGGCGACGACTTGAAGCAGGTGGAGCTGCTG
>JAJYMR010000305.1 GCA_021786815.1 Deltaproteobacteria bacterium | reverse complement strand
TCTTCCTGGTCCTGCTGATCATCTTCATGGTCACGACCGCCGTGACAATCGAGTCCGCCGCGCACGTGGACCTGCCGAAGGCCGAACAGACACAGCCCAACCAGAAGCCCAAGGGCGTGCTGGTGACCTACACCTCCGAACACCAGATATTCGTTGGCCAGCAGAGCGTAACCCTGTCCCAGTTGCCGCCGGTGCTACACGACGCGCTGGTCAAGTCGCCCGAAAAGTTGGTCGTCTTTCAGGGCGACCCCAAGGTGTTGCTCGGCGATATGGTCCGGATTCTCGATATCGCCAAGACGGCGGGCGCCAATGGAATCGCAATCGCGGTGGCGCAACTGCCTGCCGGCGGCGGCAGCAGCGGCGCGGCCTCGCCGCCAGGCACGATGTAAGGGAGAGAACGCCCAGGAGGACTGCATTGTGACGGAGCGGCTTCCGCCTGGCAAAGCGAATGGGGATCCCGTCCCGAACCGAGGACGGAGGGAACGGGGACAGTTCTTCTTATGATCATCGCTCTAATTGTCCTGGTCTTGATTATTTCGACCGTCGTGGTCGCCGCCCTGCTCTACTACATATTGGGCAAGCGCGAGGCCGAGGCGGAACTCAGGCGCGACGTCGACGAAGCTGACGTTGAGCGTTATCAAACCATCCGTGACCGCCT
This sequence comes from Deltaproteobacteria bacterium, assembly GCA_021786815.1. GTDB lineage: Bacteria > Desulfobacterota > Binatia > Binatales > Binataceae > DTIX01. Next base: position 3,139 of record JAJYMR010000305.1, on the reverse strand, counting down.
GCGTCTTCTCATCGGTCCTTTTCCCCTGTCGATCGCGCTTCACGTTCTCCTGCTCCTGTTCCTGGTCATCACGATGCACGAGGAGCGGGCGCGCGAACTCATCATGGTCAACCTCGAGGCAGGCGGCGGCGGTGGCAGCTCCAACGAGATGCAGGACCTCGACATCCCCGAGGTCCCGATGCCCGATCAGATGCAGCAGATGACCCAGCCTCAGCAGGTCGATACCCAGTCCGTCGGACTGGCCAGCGATTACGTCCGTGCGGCGGGTGGCAGCGGTATCGGTATCGGCCGCGGCGGCGGAATGGGCTCGGGCTACGGGCGCGGAATCGGCGCCGGCTTCGGCGGATTCATCGGCGAATTGCGCCGCAAGGGCCTCGACGTGGTCCTGGTGATCGACGGCACCGGCTCGATGAAGCTGATCATGGCCGACGTGAAGGACAAGATGGCGCAACTGGTCCACGCGATCCATCGCCTGGTTCCGATCGCCCGCGTCGGTATCGTCGTGTTCGGTGGAGTTGGCGAGAAGGTAAATGTGCAGCCGCTCACCATCAACCCGCAGACGCTTATCACGTTCCTCAACAACGTCCAGGCGCACGGCGGCGGCGAATGGAAGGAAAATACCTACGGCGCGGTCGCGACGGCGATCCAGCACATGGACTGGAAGCCATACGCCAAGAAGGTCATCGTGCTGGTCGGAGATTCGCCTCCGCACAACAATGAGTTCCAGCCGCTGCTGACCATGATCAAGCAGTTCCACGACAGCATGAACGGAACCTTCAACACCGTTGACGTGGCCCAGGAAGAGCACGAGCGTTTCGAGCGTGAGTTCTGGCTCAAGGTGCATCACCAATTACCGCCCAAGATCTCGCCGCTGCCGGAATTCTACCAGCAGACGCGCGCGGCCTATCAGGTTCTCGCCCGAAGCGGCGGTGGCGCGATGCGGAGCCTGACGCACAACGTCCATATCAATCAGCAGGTGTTGATCCTCGCCTTCGGCGAACAATGGAAGGCCCAGGTCGCCGCGTTCGGGCGCGGCATAACCTCGTCCTCGCAGTAACAGTGATGCGCGGCCTCTCGCGCGCGGACGGATGACGACGATATGACAAGGTTTGCGAGCGCGGCTGCCACGGCAGCCGTGCTTTTCTTCCTCGTGACGGCGGTCTCGGCGCAGACCTTCCGGATGCGCATGACGCGCCAGCCGCCGAACATCTCTCCCAAGCTCCAGAAGGAGCTCTCAGAGCGCGTCTCCGACGAGATGCAGGATTACTTCGCGAAGGAGGAGAGAAAGAAAGAGGACAAGCAGCCCTACGTCGATCTCCAGACCAAGTTCGAATATCTGCCCAATTGGGGCCGCAATGGACAAGTCGTGGTCAGCGTCAAGATGGGCGGTGTCGAGTACGACCCGAGCAAGGGCGGAAGCAGCAAGGGCTCGGCTACAGGCAGGCTCAAGTATCTCGTCTTCACCTACGAGCTGGAACACAACAAATGGGTCGAAATAGCCAGGCCCAGATGGGAAGGCCAATACCTCGGCGGCCGCGCGGCGTCGCAACTCACCGAGCATATCCATCGCGCCGACGAGATAAAGGCGGCCCAGAAGCGAAATGCCGAGGCGCTCGAAGCGCAAGAGAAGAAAGCTGCTCTGAACGAGGCGCTCAAAAATAAGTTCGGCTCGGGTGAAGGTCCTGTCGCCTACGGTCCCGGCTCGCAGCCGAGTTCGGCGTCGAAACCGAATCAATAACACAAGCGCCGTCAAAGGCAGTCGCCGCTCGCGACGTTCCATCCTAGCCGTCTGCGAGCTCGTACCCCTAGTTTGCGCTTCGTTTTCTTTGGCTAGTCCGCTGATGAAGCGGCCGCGCGCTCCGCGTTTGCCTGCTGCGCGACACGGCTATGATAGCGTCCGTAGGTGAAGTAGATGACCAGGCCCAGCGCAAGCCACACGAAGAACCGCAGCCACGTGACCGGGTCGAGGCCGGTGATCAGATAGAAACAGAACGCGGCGCCGAGCAGCGGCACCGCCGGAACAAGCGGCGTTCGAAACGGCCGATGGGTGTCCGGATCGATATGCCGCAGCACCCAAATGCCGAGGCACACCAGGATGAAGGCGAAGAGAGTGCCGATATTGGTCAACTCGGCGATGTCCTGGATCGGCAACAGCGCGGCCGTGAGCCCGACCAGGATTCCCGTAACCGTGGTCGGAATGTAGGGCGTGCGAAAGCGCGGATGCACCCGGCTGAAAGCTTCCGGCAACAGCCCGTCGCGCGAGACCGCGAAGAAGATTCGTGACTGCCCAAGCAGTAACACCAGCAGCACCGAAGTCAGTCCCGCGACCGCGCCCACCGAGATGATGCCCGCGACGAAATTGAGACCGCGCGTTACGAAGGCCGACGCAAGCGGCGCGGCCTGATCGATGGAAAAATAAGGCACCATCCCGGTCAGCACCGCCGCGACCGCGATATACAGAATCGTGCAAACGAACAGCGAGCCGAGGATTCCGATCGGAAGATCGCGGCTCGGATTGACGACCTCCTCCGCGGCGGTCGAAACCGCGTCGAAGCCGATATAGGCGAAGAAGATATACGCGGCGCCGCTGCTTATCCCCGACCATCCGTGCGGCGCGAACGGCTGCCAGTTGACCGGGCGCACGAAAAACGCGCCCACCGCTATGACGACTGCCACTGCGGCGAGCTTGATAACCACGATAATCGAGTTGAGCCGCGCGCTCTCGCTGATTCCGACGTACAGCACCGCCGAGACGAGCAGAACGATAATCAGTGCGGGAAGATCGATTATTCCGCCCGGGAAACTGCCCGGTGCGTGCGTCAGCGCGTCCGGCAGATGAATCCCGACGCGCTCAAGGATAACTCGAAAATACCCCGACCATCCCGACGCGACCGCGGCCGCTCCCACTGCGTACTCGAGCACCAGGTCCCAGCCGATGATCCACCCGACCAGTTCGCCCATCGTGGCGTAGGAATACGAATACGCACTCCCCGCCACCGGGATCATCGCGGCGAATTCCGCGTAGCACAGCGCCGCCATCGCGCACGCCGTCCCCGCGAGCACGAATGATGCGACCAGCGCGGGTCCGGCGCGCAACGCTCCGACACCGGTCATCACGAAGATACCGGCGCCGACAATC
>JAJYMR010000076.1 GCA_021786815.1 Deltaproteobacteria bacterium | reverse complement strand
TTGAAAATGCTCCAGCGCCGCTTGTTTTCCGCAGTCTCGAGGAAATCGAGGTAGGCTCGATACACGCGTTCGCGAATGGATGCGCTCACATTTCACCAAAACCTTCCGCTCAAACGCAGTCCGCTTTATGCCGGCTGAACTCAAGCGACTAAATGCTCTTTCGCCTGTCTTTCGTTGCGCAGCTCTGTCTTTGGCATAACCACCGTCGTCTAAAGCGGAGGCACGCGCAAGGGCCTTGTCGCCGCTTAGGGGCTTCCGCGTCCATTGGGGCCATATAACGCGACAGGCGTGCCAAAAGGGCGCGCAGGTGAAAGGATGCTCTATCTTCGAGAGGCGCTACGGTCGGCGCTTATCGGCCGAAGGTCGCGTCCACGAGCGCGGTGTCGAGATACTCAGTCACTTCCTGGACTTTGCCATTGGCTATTCGAAAGACGATGCAATACGTATTGTTGTAGGCTTTGCCCGTCTTCGTCGTCGCCTTGCCGCGCGCCTGCATCACGACGTAATCGCCTTCGGCGATGAAGTTGTAGGGCGTGAGCGCGATCCCGGTTTCGAGCACGGCGGCGAGCGGCTCGAGCAGCCGCTTTATCAGCTCCGCCTTGCCGTTGAACGTACCTGAAAAGCTGGTGTTCCCGATAAGCGTGTAATGCACGTCGTCGGCTATCCGGCCGAGAAATCCCTCGGGTCCCTCGGAAAGCCCGGCGAACATCTTGCGGACAAGTTCCTTGTTTTCAGACGCTCCCATCGTTTAGCCCCTCGCGTTGGGTTTGCGCGACTCTACGCCAGCGAGGGCGTCGCCGTCAAAAACCCGGCCCTCAGGCAGCGGCTCATTTTTTTCGATACAGGTGTTCCCTATGGCACCACTTTCATCAGGCTTTGAATCGCCAATATTTGGCATCCGGATGGCGTGAGTGTGGCGCGTATTTTGCGGTTATTGAGCGCGAAGAGGGCTTTGGCCCTCGACCGACGTGAGGGGCCAAGGCAAAACCGGCTTTCCGGGTGTCTCGGCCGCAGGGCAGGCGAAGAGTGGTGCGGCGAAAGCGTTACGCGAGTTTGATTGTGGCAGCCGCGGCATTGGTCGCGCTTGGGCTCGTCGTGGCCACGTTTGAGCGGCCGTTCTCGTCGTTTGGCCTTTTCGGAGAACGCGAGCGCGAATCCCTCGTGTTGTCCGGCAATATCGAGGCGCACGAGAGCGTGCTCAGCTTCAAGGATGTCCAGTCGCGCATCACCGTGCTGCCGTTCGACGAAGGCCAGTGGGTGGAGAAGGGAGTGGCGCTGGCGCAGGTTGACGACTCGGACTATCGCCAGCAGGAAGTCATTGCCGCGCAGACGCTGCGAGTCCAGGAGCGCCAACTGGCCCTGGCTATTCGCAACCTTGAGGCCGCCAAACGCACGGTCGCGAGCGACAAGGCCGACCTTGCGCAAAAGACGCTCGACTACCATCGCTACCAGGACCTCTGGACGCAGGCGGTTGTCCCGACCCAGACGCGCGATCTCGCGGAGACCGCCTTCAAGCAATCCGAGGCTAATTATCAGCGTGACACCGCGCTGCAAGCGGCGGCCGTGGAGAGCGTCGCCGTCGCGCGCGCGAACGTCAAAAACGCGGAGAACAGCCTCAAGCTTGCGCGAATCATTCTCGGCTACACGACACTCTATGCGCCGTTTTCGGGCGTGATCCTGGTGCGCAACGCCGAACTGGGTGAAGTCGTGCAGCCCGGGACTCCGGTTTTCACGCTGGCCGACCTCGACCATCTGTGGCTGCGCGCCTATATCAATGAGCCCGACTTGGGACGCGTGCGCTTCGGCCAGAGCGCGATCGTGACGACCGACAGCTACCCGGGCCATCAGTATCATGGCCGAATCTCGCTCATTTCCGAAAACGCCGAATTCACGCCCAAGAGCGTCGAAACCCACGCCGAGCGGATAACGCTCGTCTATCGGATCCGGATCGACATTCACAATCCGACCCATGAGCTGAAGCCCGGGATGCCGGCCGACGCGACAATCAGGCTCAAACCCGCAGGCGCTCCATGAACGAAACAGTTGTACAGGTGCGCGGACTGACCAAACTTTTCGGGGGCAAGCCGGTCGTCGAGAATCTCAGCTTTACCGTTCAGCGCGGAGAGATCCTGGGCCTGGTGGGTCCCGACGGGGCGGGCAAGACCACGACGCTGCGCATCCTTGCCGGAGTGTTGCCGGCGGATTCGGGTGCGGCGCGGGTCGCCGGACAGAACGTTATCGATGAGCCCGAGGCGGTGAAAAGCCGCATCAGCTACATGCCGCAACACTTCGGGCTTTACGAAGACCTCACCGTTGACGAAAACATCCGCTTCTACGCCGACCTGTTCGAGGTATCCGCGCAGGTGCGCAAGCAACGTTCCGGCGAATTGCTCGACGCCTGCGCAATGACGCCTTTTCGCCGCCGGCTCGCGGGACAGTTGTCGGGCGGGATGAAACGAAAACTGGGCCTGGTCTGCGCGCTAATCCATACGCCGGAGATTCTGCTGCTCGACGAGCCGACGACCGGCGTCGATCCGGTCTCGCGCCGCGAACTATGGAGCATCCTGTACACGCTGGTCTTCCAGGGCGTGACCGTGCTGATCTCGACCGCCTACTTCGACGAGGCCGAGCGATGCCATCGGCTGCTGCTGCTTCATCACGGACGCGGGCTTTTCTGCGGCACGCCTGCCGAACTCAAGGGCAAGCTGCCCGGGACGGTGCTGTCGATCGCTTCGAGCGAACCGCGGCGGCTACGAGCGGCACTCACCGGAGCCGACGGCCTGCTGAGCGCGATGGCGATGGGAGATGCGCTCCACGTCGTGGTCGATAATCCCGAGCGGCGCGTCCCGGAACTGCGCGCGCGCCTGGAGGCGGCGGGATTGGCGTTCGGAGAGATCGCAACGATGGGCGCAACGGTCGAGGACGTGTTCGTCTACATGGTTTCCCGCCATGCGCCCGAGCGAGGAAGCTGAGCATGGCCGAGGCGCCGTCGATACTGGTCGAAGAACTGGTCAAGCGGTTTGACAGCTTCACCGCGGTCGATCACGTGAGCTTTCGAATCGCGCGCGGCGAGATCTTCGGCCTGCTGGGTCCCAACGGCTCGGGCAAGTCGACGACCATCCGCATGCTGTGCGGACTGTTGACGCCGACCTCGGGCCGCGCGTCGGTGGTGGGGTTTGACGTGGCCGAGGAGCCCGAGAAGGTTCGCCAGCATATCGGCTACATGTCGCAAAAGTTTTCGCTCTACAACGACCTGCGCGTGCTCGAAAACCTGAAATTCTTTGCCGGGCTCTACGGCGTCAAGGGCGACTTGCTCGAGGAACGAATCGATTGGGCGCTCGAGATGGCGGGGCTGAAGGGCAGCGAAGCGCTGCTCACCGGCGAGCTTGCCGGCGGCTGGAAGCAGCGGCTTGCGCTTGGATGCGCGGTGCTGCATCGCCCGCAAGTGCTGTTCCTGGACGAGCCGACGGCGGGGGTCGACCCGCTCTCGCGCCGCCAGTTCTGGGAGTTGATTCATCAGATGTCGGCCGAGGGTGTGACCGTGCTCGTCACAACGCACTACATGGACGAGGCGGAGTACTGCAACCGGCTCGCGCTGATTGACGCGGGGCTTATCGTTGCGACGGGAAGCCCGAGCGAGATCAAGCGCACCGCAATCAAGGGGGATCTGCTGCTGGTGGAGTGCGCGCCGCTGGGCCGGGGGCTCGAGCTGATCAAGATGCAGCCGGGCGTGCTTGACGCGGCGGTGTTCGGCGCCGCGCTGCACGTGGTAGTGAGCGCGGCGGAAAAAGCTCGCGTGGAGCTTGCGGCC
>JAJYMR010000358.1 GCA_021786815.1 Deltaproteobacteria bacterium | reverse complement strand
CTATCGAGACGCCGCGCACGGCGTCCTTTGCGTCGTAGCCGGTCGTGATTGCGCGCGCTTCCAGAGCGGCCGGCTCGGCATGCGCGACGGCTTCGTTCATGTGAGGAACGGCTTTCGGCCCTCGCGCCGCAGCATATAGATGAAGAACGGACCGCCACACAGCGCCGTTATCGCGCCGACCGGAAGCTCGGCGGGCGCGATCGCCATGCGTGCAATCAGGTCGGCGATCACCATGAAAGCCGCGCCGCCAAGAAGCGACGCTGGCAGGAGAAAACGATGGTCGGCGCCGAAGACAAGACGCAGGATGTGCGGCACCATCAGGCCAACGAACGAAATGATTCCGCTGACCGAAACCGCGGCCCCGAGCATGACCGAAGTCGCGAAGAAGATCGTGCGCCGAAGCCGGTTCAGCTCGACGCCGAGTTCGGCGGCGCTCTCGTCGCCGAGGCTTAGCAGATTCATGTCCCGCGCGGACATCATCAGGACGGCGAACCCCGCAAGCCCGAGCACGCTCACCATCGCGACCTCGCCGTAGCTGGGCGCCTGAAGGCTTCCGATCAGCCAGAACAATATACTGTGTGCGTAGTAAAAATTTACTACGCTGTTTATAATCATTATCGCCGCGCCCCAGAAGGCGTTGAAGATCACTCCGACCAGCAGCAATGTGAATGGTTCCAATTGGCCGTTGACCAGCGCGAGCCGGTAAACGAGGAACGTCGACGCCAGCGCCATCCCGAACGCGACAAGCGCAACCGCCTCATCGGCGAACGGCGCTTGCGAAAGGGCTATCATCGCCACGATTGCGCCCAGCGCGCCGCCGCCCGAAATTCCCAGGATTCCGCCCTCGGCAAGCGGATTTCGCACCAGCGCCTGCAGCGCCGCGCCGACCGACGCCAGCACCGCTCCAACCGCGAGCCCCATCAACACCCGCGGAAGGCGCGCGTCGAACAGGATTGCGTGGTCGGAGCTTCCGGGCCGTGTGAATGCGCGAATCAGGCTTATGTGCACGCTGCCAAAGGCGCATCCGGCCGCCGCCGCAAGCAGAACCGCCGCCAAAAGAATTGCAAGCCGCCGAGCCGCCCGCCACGGTGTAACAAACGCGCCCGACAACGCCTCAAGATCGCGATGCGCGTCGTGGCCGAATTGCTGTCCAGGGGTTACACGATGAGCGGCGCCTTCAGGCGAGGGTTTCACGCCGCTCATCGCGCGATTCCCGAGACAAGCACAATCCCCGGCGCCGGCGTTTGGGTCGCACGAGCGGTCTCCACGTGGCTTTTGAAAGCCTCCGGATGGATCATTCTCACGAGCATCATGAGCGTGTCGGCGACGCGCGGGCCCGGCGTCAGCGTCGGGTCGGTCGGATAGGCATAGATGTGATTGTTTCGTACGGCGGGTATCATCGGGAATTGTCCCCAGAAATCGCTCGGCACGGAGGGCTCGTTTCCCATCTCGCCGTCCAGTATCACCTCGGGCCGTTTCGCGATCACGTACTCCATGCTGACGCGCGGCCACGAGCCGCTCAGCCCGTCGGCGATATTGTCCGCGTGCGCAAGCCCGAGCAACTCGTCCAGGAACGTACCGCGCCCCACCGCGACCATCGGCTTATGCCCGACCAGCATCAGCACGCGCCGCTCTAGCACGCAGCTGAGCAGCTTGTGCACGTCGGCTATCTCCGCCTTGATCCCGCCGACTATTGCGCTTGCGCGGCGCGGATGCCCGGTTCGGTCTCCGATAATCGTGATGCTCTGCTCGATATCGGCAAGCGAGTCCTCTTTGACCATGAGCGTCGGATAGCCCATCTCGCCAAGCGCGCGAATCTGGCGTTGATTGGCCGAACTCGAAAGACCGATCACCAGCGTGGGACGAAGCGCGGCGATTTCCTCGATATTGGGCGTAAGAAAGGTTCCGACCCTGGGGAGGTTGCGGACTTCCGGCGGGTAGTTGTCGGACTCGGAAACGCCGACCACGTCTTTACCCGCGCCGACCTCAAAAAGCGTCTCGGTAACCGACGGTGCAAGCGAAACAATCCGGGCGCGGTGGCTCGAAGCGGCTTCCGCCGCGCACGCGTTCAGCGCCTGCGCCACTACAGCCGCATTAAGCGCAGCAATAGCACAGACAAGGATAAAGAGCGGCCTAAATCCCATATCGCGAAAACTAGCCTATCGAAGTCGCGGCATTAAAGGCCACCCCCGCAAGAAACTTTATTGCATCCGCGCGGTGCCCTCGGTTAGCCTTCGCCCCATAGCATCGAGGAGCTCATTCGTGCTCAAAATCGCCGTTTGCATCAAGCAGATCCCGCTTATCGAGGAAGCCAACTTCGATCCCGAAACCAGGACCATCCGGCGCGACGGTCCCAACGTGATCAGTGCGTTCGACCTGCGCGCGCTTTCACTGGCAGCGGAGCTGAAAGCCCGTTTCGGCGCCGAGACAACGGTGCTCACGATGGGACCGCCGCAGGCTGAACAGGCGCTCAGAGACGCGCTCGCGATGGGGATGGAGCGCGCGGTGCATCTGACGGACCGCGCCTTTGCCGGCTCGGATACGCTGGCGACCGCGCGGGCGCTTGCGCGATGGCTCAAAGGCGGCGCTTTCGACCTCATCCTGCTCGGCAAATACTCGCTCGACGCGGAGACCGGGCAGGTCGGGCCGGAAATCGCCGAACTGCTAGGTGTCGCGCAGATAACCGGCGTGAGAAAGCTCGAAATCGACGGCCGCACGCTTCGCGCCGAGCGTGAAAGCGACGAAGGCTACGAGGAGATCGAAGCCGCGATGCCCGCGGTGCTGACCTGCGCCGAGCGCGTCGCTCAGCCGATCAAAGTGAAGGCCGAGGCGCTGGAGCAGGCCAAATCCAAGCCGCTCGAAACCGTCTCGGCCGCGCAACTCGGCCTCGCTCCCTCGGAACTGGGACTTGCGGGCTCGCCCACCTGGGTTGCGGAGATCCGCGTGGTCGGGACGCCGAAGACCCGATGCCGCCATATCGACGCGAGCGAGCCGGAGCGCGCCGCAAGCGAGCTTATCGAGCATCTCGATCGTGTTGGCGCACTCAGGCCGCGTGCTCGCGCGCGGCGCACGATTTCGTCCGCGATACGCAAACCGGCGCGCGGGCGCGACGTATGGGTCGCGGTCGAAACCGGGCTCGACGGGTCCGTGACCCGCGCGACGCTGGAATTGCTCTCGCGCGGCGACGAACTCGCCACTCGTACCGGCGGCGCGCTTGTGGCGATTGTCTTTCCGGCCTCGCTCGCCCGGCACACCGAGCTTCTTTCGAGCTACGGCGCCGACCGCGTGATAGCGCTCGAAAGCCCGGAGCTCCAGAGCTACGCGCCCGAAGCCGCGGCTGAAGCGGCCGCGGCGATAGTCAAGGAGCGCGAGCCGTGGGCGATACTGCTCCCGGCAAGCGAGCGCGGGCGCGACTGGGGGCCGCGGCTTGCCGCGCGGCTTTCACTCGGGCTTACCGGCGACGCGATCGGGCTCGAGATAGACGCGGAAAACCGGATGGTCGCGCTCAAGCCCGCTTTCGGCGGAAATATCGTGGCGCCGATCCTGTCGAAGACGTATCCGCAGATGGCAACGGTGCGTGCCGGGATGCTCGAGCTTGCCGAGCCCAATCGAAGCCGCGTCGCGGAGGTCGAAAGGGTAACGCCCGTCGTGAAAAAGCCGCTTAGCCGGCTCGTCGCCGAATATCCGCTGCTCGACACGTCGGTTGCACGGCTCGAAGGCGCCGAAGTGGTCATCGGAGTGGGCATCGGCGTGGGTGGACCCGAAGGCGTGGATGCCGTCAAGGAGTTGGCGCGCGTGCTCGGCGCCGGGCTCTGCGCGAC
>JAJYMR010000302.1 GCA_021786815.1 Deltaproteobacteria bacterium | reverse complement strand
TTGGTTGCGCGGCAATCGGCTACACCATCTATCCGGGTTCGGCGCGTTCGCGCGAGATGTACCAGCAGTTGCGCGAGATCGCCGAGGAGGCGAAGGCGCACGGCCTTGCGGTGGTGGTGTGGTCGTACCCGCGCGGCTCGGGACTCAGCAAGGAGGGCGAGACGGCGCTCGACGTGGCCGCCTACGCGGCGCAGATCGCCGCGCAGATGGGCGCCCACGTCATCAAGGTGAAACCGCCCACGGCGCATATTGAACTGGCCGAAGCGAAGAAGGTTTACGAAGCCCAGCGTATCCCGCTCGAGCCGTTCTCCGAGAGGGTCAAGCACGTCGTGCAGTCGGCGTTCGACGGCAAGCGCATCGTAATTTTTTCGGGTGGCGCGAGAACCGACGACGCCCACCTGCTCGAGGAAATCCGCGGGATTCACGCGGGCGGCGGCTACGGCTCGATCATCGGGCGCAATTCGTTCCAGCGTCCGCGCCAGCAGGCGCTCGATCTTCTCGGCAGAATCATGTCGATCTACGCGGGCTGAGCCCGCACCTTAGGCGCCGCGACGGAGGGCTCGATGGACTACGCAGAATACCAGCACCTGGTCTTCGAAAGACACGCTCCCGGGATCCTGTTGATCACGATCAACCGGCCCGACGTTCTCAACGCGACCAACAAGCGGCTCCATTGGGAGTTGAGCCGCGTGTGGCTCGACATCGCCGACGATCCCGAGACCCGGGTGGTAATCGTGACCGGAGCCGGGCGGGCGTTCTCGGCCGGCGGCGACCTCGACATGATCGACGCGATGAAGGGCAATCCCGCCAATATCGCGGCGGCTTGGCGCGAGGCCGGCGACATCGTTTACAACATGATCAATCTCGACAAGCCGATCATCTCTGCGATAAACGGTGTCGCGGTCGGCGCCGGGCTCGCGGTCGCCTTTATGGCCGACATCCCGATTGCCTCGGAGACGATGCGAATCACGGACGGCCATCTCAGGCTCGGTGTCGCGGCCGGCGACCACGCCGTCATAATCTGGCCGCTGTTGTGCGGGATGGCCAAGGCCAAGTATTACCTGATGACCGCCGACTTCATCGACGGGCGCGAGGCCGAACGTATCGGACTTGTGGCGCTGTGCGTTCCGCCGGACAAGCTGATGGACAAGGCGTTCGAAGTCGCGCGCAAGCTCGCGACCGGTCCGCAGCAGGCGGTACGCTTCACCAAGCGCGCGCTCAACAACTGGCTTCGGACATTCGGCCCGGCCTTTGACGCCTCGCTCGCGATGGAGATGCTCGGCTTCTTCGGCGGCGATCTGGCCGAGGGCGTGAGCGCGCTCAAGGAGAAACGCCAGCCCAAATTTCCTGGGAACGGCTGAGCGGGAGCACTCGCGCAGCACCGAGGTTCGCCCTCTCACCGGCGTCTTCAATCCGGCGGAGCGGATTTGGATGAAAGCATGCGTCTATACGGCGCCGGGAGCGCCGCTCGAAGTTACGGAACTGCCCGATCCCACGCCGGGAACGGGCGAAATGGTCGTGCGCGTCAGGAACTGCGGAATCTGCGGTTCCGACATCCACGCCGCGCATTTCGGGGTGGGGATGCCGGCGCGCACGGTCATGGGCCATGAGTTCTCCGGCGTGGTCGAGCAGCTCGGCCCGGGTGTGACGGGGTTTGCTCCCGGCGATCCGGTGGTGGTGATGTCGTATCTGGCCTGCGGCCAGTGCGAGGAATGCCGGCGCGGCAATGGAATCCGATGCGCGCGGATGAGGCTGGTCGGATTTGGCGACGTGCCCGGCGCCTATGCCGAGAAAATGAAAACGACGCCCGCAAGCTGCTTCAAGATGCCGCCTGGGATGAGCCATCGGCTTGGCGCCACGGTCGAGCCGCTGGTGGTCGGACTTCACGGCGTGCATCGCGCGCGCCTTCGCGCTGGCGAGACCTGTCTCATTCTCGGCGCGGGGCCGATCGGCCTGGTCACGCTGCTTTGGGCGCGATTTGCCGGCGCCAGGGCGATCGTCGTATCGGAAACCACCGAGGGCAGGCGTGCGAAGGCCATGGAGATGGGCGCCGACGCCGCTATCCATCCGCAACTCAAGAATCCCGCCGCCGCGATGCAGGAGCTTACGGGCGCGCCGCCAGACGTCGTATTCGAATGTATCGGCTCACGCGGCACGCTGCTCGAAGCCGTCAATTACGCGCGCCGCGGCGGACGCGTGGTGGTTCTTGGCGCCTGCATGCAGGACGATATTTTCCAGCCGCTCGCGGCGCTCAACCGCGAACTTGACATACATTTCAGCCTCGGGCTCGAGCCGGGCGAGATCGAGACCGCGATCGCGATGCTTGCGGCGGGACGCGTCTCAACCGCACCGATGATCACCCATACGGTTACGCTCGACGAGCTTCCCGGCGCCTTTACCGCGCTCGCCAGGCCGACCAATCAGACCAAGGTGATGCTCGAGCTCTGAGCGAACGCCCGCGCCAACCACAAGTTGCGTTTTCCGCCCGACACAAATTTATGGAATAGTAGGCGCCAAACTCGGCCCTGGGGGCATGGGAGGAGACTTGGAGCGCATGAACAGGATTGGCAGAGTGGCGGCGTCACTGTTGATCGCGGTCACGATCGGTCTGGCGATGAGCGCGCCGGCGGCCTTAGCGGCGCGCGGGCGCAAGGTTGACTGCACCAAGGTTATGACGGAACTGAAGGCGGGCAAGAAGCCGAAGGACGTCGCAAAGGACCTCAAGATTTCGAGGTCCAGTGTGTATCGCTGCCGTCGGCGAGCCCGTATCGAGGCAAGGAAGACGGCCAGGAAGTCCAGCGGCAAGAAGGCCGGTAGCGCAAAGAACTAGCCGTTTTGCATCGGGCGCGAAGCCCCGCTACCCGGCGGGGCTCGCGTCTCTATTAGAAGCTTCAGATGGCGAAATGCGATTTGTGTGAACTAAAACAGTACACTCAGTGGTACTGCCGATTCGACTACCCCTTCCCATTCACCATTCTGGACTGTGACTCGTGCGACACCCCGATGGCGGTGCTCGGTGAGCATCGCGCCGCACCCACCGAAGACGAACGCCTGTTCATGACCGAGGCACTATCGCTTATCGCACGCAAAAAGTACGGCGATGATGGGTTCGTAATCGACGGCGTAATGCGCCAGATTCCCGATCATTGCCATATTCATGCGCGTCCGATCCGATGGCGCATGTCCTGAACCAGACCTCCAAAATCGACAACTGACAGTTAAAAAAACGCGGACAGGCGTTTGGTAATGGCCACGCCTTGTGCTATATGCGCGCACGTTGTCAGTGGCCGCGCAGGGAGGGCCTTGGGAGGCCGCGGAACTGGCAGCGTTTTTAGGGAGGTTTCGGGGGAAATGCCTAGCGGAGTTGTAAAGTGGTTCAGCCCCAAGAAAGGATACGGGTTCATAATCATGGATGACGGGCAGGAGGTCTTCGTCCACTATTCCGCCATCGATGGAAATGGATTCCGATCCCTCGACCAGGGCGAAAAGGTCGCTTTCGAGGTGCTCGAAGGACCAAAGGGTCTGCAGGCGTCGAACGTAACCCGTTCCTGAGCGGAGCGGACACCGCGCGATGAAGCGGCCGTTGCCGGCCGTGCGCGGTTTTGCGATCACGTCCCAAGGCTCTCTGGTCATCCGCGGGCGGAGTTTGCCCTGACGTTGTGGTGCAGGGGCGCCCGCTCCGGATAGTATTGTCGGCGTGCATGAGTTGACTTACCTCGAGCCCGGCACGGGGCCGAGGCCGAAGAATGGCACTGCCTCTGGAGCGCGCCTGGCCGCAGCGTCGGTTGCGGCCTTTTTTTTCTCGCTGGCGTTTCTGTTTGCGCTCGCGCCCG
>JAJYMR010000297.1 GCA_021786815.1 Deltaproteobacteria bacterium | reverse complement strand
CGCAAGTCCTCGACGTACACGTTCTTGGCCTCGGCGAGCGCCTTCAGGTTGTCCGCGGGCGAGCGGTCGAGGTCGATCACGCCGACGCCAGCGGGGCCGGTCGCGATCTTGTCCATGTACGTGTCGGGACATCGGAGGATCTTGCCGCGCTCGGCCAGCGCCACGCACGAGACCGCGTTCGGCCCGCCCATCGCGCAGATGAACGCACCTTCGAGCGCGTCGAGAGCAACGTCCACCTGCGGCCCGACACCGAGACCGACGATTTCGTCGGTGTAGAGAATGTCGGTTTCAGCCTCGCCGCCCTCGCCGATGACGATCTTGCCGTCCATGTTGATGGCATTGAGCGCCTTGCGCATCGAGTCGCACGCGGCGCGGTCGGCCAGCCGCTCATCGCCCTTGCCGATGAAACGGGCGGCGGCAAGGGCAGCCGCTTCGGTCGCTCTTACGACTTCCAGGGCAAGATTCCTGTCCATCTGCTCCCCCGTTCAGTTGCCGGCGAGCGCGCCGTCGCGCCCGAAGAGGCTTTCGATAAGCCTGAACCCGTCGTTGACTTTCAAACCGGTTCGTTCGCCGTCGGCTTCCGTGTAGCGGCGCTCGGCACGCGACGATTTGCTCACCGCACCTGCCGACATCAGCGCAAACGGGACCGGCTCGGAGGAATGCGTCTTGAGCTTGCTCGGCGTCGCATGGTCGGGCATCAGCAGGATGCGGAAATCGCCCATCGCGGCGAGTCCCTTGAGCATCGGCCCGATGATCAGCTCGTCGATTCGCTCGATCGCCTCTTTTTTCAGGTCCGCGCGCCCCATATGGCCGGCCTCGTCGGGCGCTTCGATATGGAGCAGGAGGAAATCCTTCGACTTGAGCGATTCGAGCCCGTAACGCCCCTTGGCCGCGTAATCGGTATCGAGGAAGCCGGTTGCGCCGGGCACCTTGATGACCTCGAGTCCGGCGAGCCGTCCAAGTCCGTTGACCAGATCGACCGCCGAAATGACCGAACCCTCGACGCCGAAGCGTTCCTTCAAGGTCGGGAGCGTCGGGCGCGTGCCCTGCCCCCAAAACCATGCGGAACTGGCCTCGGTCTCGCCTTTGGCGCGGCGCTCGCGGTTGACCGGATGGTCGCGCAGGATTTCCTGTGAGTGGCGCATCAGGCCGAGCAGGCGCTCGGCGCCCTCGCCCTCGGGCAGATGGCCCTCGATGGGTTTGCCGGTGATGTCGTGCGGCGGGGTGAGGCGCGTATTGCGCACGCCGTTTCGCCATACCATCAGATGGCGGTAGCTGACGCCGTTGAAAAACTCGATTCCGTCGCCTGAAAGCTCGCGCCGGAAGTCCTCGACGATTCGCGCCGCCTCTTCGCTCGTGATATGGCCCGAGGTGAAGTCGTTCATCACCGTCGCGCCGCCCTCGCCCGGCTTGAACGAGACAAGATTCATCCGGAAAACGACGTCATTCGGACCCATCGCGATTCCCTGGCTGGCCGCCTCGATCGGCGCACGTCCGGTGTGATGGCGCAGCGGGTCGTACCCGAGCATCGTCATCGTGCCGACGTCGCTCCCGGGCGCCATCCCCTTGGGAATCGTCGCGACCATCCCGAGCGTGCCGCGCGTGGCGAGCAGATCCATGTTGGGCTTGCGGGCGGCCTGAAGCGGCGTAAGCCCGCCGAGTTCGTCGCACGGCCAGTCGGCCATGCCGTCGCCATGGATAATGACGTACTTCACGTCAGTCGTGCTCCAGGATCTTGAGAACCTTGTTGAGATCGGGTTCCACGACGATCGTATTGCTCAGGTTCTTGAGCGCCGTGTCGGGATCCTTGAGACCGTGTCCCGTGAGCGTGCAGACGACGACCGAGCCGGGCTTGAGGCTGCCGGTCGCGCCGTATTTGAGCATCCCGGCCACGGACGCCGCCGAAGCAGGCTCGGCAAATACACCGCCTGCGGCGATAAGCCGGTACGCGGCGAGGATCTCGGGGTCGGTCACCATGTCGATGATACCGCCGGATTCGTCGCGCGCCTGTTCGGCGCTCTTCCAGCTTGCGGGATTTCCGATCTTTATCGCGGTTGCGACGGTCTTGGGTTCGTCGAGCGGATGGCCGAGCACGATCGGCGCGGCGCCCTCGGCCTGATAGCCCATCATCTTCGGCAGCCGCGTGGAAAGTCCCGCATCGCGATACTGCTTATAGCCGGCCCAGTACGCGGTGATATTGCCGGCGTTGCCGACCGGCAGGAAATGATGGGTCGGCGCGTCACCAAGCTGATCGCAGACCTCGAACGCTCCCGTCTTCTGGCCCGCGATACGGTCGGGATTGATGCTGTTCACCAGGCGAATCCGGACCGGGTCGCGCTCCGACAGGTCGCGCACGACCTTCAAGCAGATGTCGAAGTTGCCGATGACCTCGATCACCCTCGCCCCGTGCATCACGCTCTGCGAAAGCTTTCCCAGCGCGACGGCACCCTTGGGTATGAGCACGAACGCCTTGAGCCCGGCCCGTCCCGCGTAAGCGGCCGCCGAGGCGGCAGTGTTGCCGGTCGAAGCGCAGATAACGGCGCGAGCGCCCTCACCCAAGGCCTTGGAGATGGCGACGGTCATTCCGCGGTCCTTGAACGAGCCGGTCGGGTTGGCCCCCTCAAACTTCAAGTAAACCTTGATATTCTGGCCGACCCGGTCGGCAAGCGCGGGGCTCTCGATAAGCGGCGTGTTGCCTTCGTTGAGGGTCACGACCGGAGTCGAGTCGGTGACGGGAAGAAAGCGGCGGTAATGTTCGATCAGACCCGGCCATCGCCCAAGGCGCGTCGCGCCCCGGCTCTCAGGCATGTTGGCTTTCGCCGCCATCGCTAAAGTCGCTCCTCAATTCTGATGAATGCCGGCGCCGTTTCGACGATTCGCTGGCGCGAGATCTCCTTGAGCGCGCGCATCAGGTTCTTTTCACGCGCCTCGTGGGTGCGCATTATGACCGGCACGGTCCTGGCCACGTCCCTTTCCTGCTGGATGACGGAGGCGATGGATATGTGGTTGCGCCCGAGCACCGACGCGATCCTTCCGAGCACGCCCGGCTTATCCTCGGCCATGAATCGCAGGTAATACTCGCATATCACGTCGGCCATCGGCTTGACACGGGCGCGCTTGATAAAGCTTACCGGATAGCCGAGCGGATTCGAGCGCATCGCCGCGCCCGCGAGCCTCTCGCGCGCCAGGTCAACGATATCCGCGACCACGGCGGTCGCAGTCGGCATCTGGCCGGCTCCAAGCCCGAGGTACATCGTCGAGCCGAGCGCCTCGCCGTGGATGTAAATCGCGTTGAAAGCGCCGCCGACGCTCGCCAGCACATGGCGCGCCGGAACCATCGTGGGATGCACCCGCGCCTCGATCGCCCCGTCATCATTCTTGGCGATCGCGAGCAGCTTTATCGTGTAACCAAGCTCGCGGGCAAAACGGATATCGGCCTGGGTGACGTGCGTGATGCCCTCGGTATGGACTTCAGGCGGCGTGAGCCACGCGCCGAAGGCAAGCCCGACCAGCAGGCATAGCTTGTGCGCGGTGTCATGTCCCTCGACGTCGAGCGCCGGGTTCGCCTCGGCCAATCCCTGCTGCTGCGCCTGCTTGAGCGCGGCGTCGAATTCGACGTCGCTCTCGCTCATCGTGGTCAGGATGGAATTGCAGGTGCCGTTGACGATTCCATAAACCGCGTACTGCCGGTCGCCGGCGAGCGCCTCGCGCAGCGTGCGGATAATCGGGATACCGCCCCCCACGCTCGCCTCGAACCCGACTCCGACGCCCGCCTTCGCGGCGGCGCGGAAAATCTCCTCGCCATGTTCGGCGAGCATCAGCTTGTTCGCGGTGACCACGTC
>JAJYMR010000152.1 GCA_021786815.1 Deltaproteobacteria bacterium | reverse complement strand
TCCGATCTGAGAACTGCTCTTCAGTCAGGGCAGGACCCTTGATTGACTTCTTTCAAAGCATTGGGTCTTTGCGACCGACGTTGCGACACTTAGTTACTGTGGCTGGCGAACCACAGACCTATGGGCTTGGCATATATAACGAATAAGACCATACCGATAATCATCACAATAGATACTAATATGCTTAGTTTAACGCCGAGCCAGTACGCCCTATAAGACTCTGGAGCATTTTTCTTCATGTATGCCTGACTTGCCATCCATTCTGACCATCCACCATCCGGACTGCTCATCGCCTGAACCTCCTTTTCAAGGTCGCTCTTCTTTTTCGTTGTTCGCCGGGTACTTAGCCCTCGAAATCTTTGCAGCAGCGCCGCCGCAACCGAGCGCGCTGTGCGCCGAAGCCTTCCGGCTCTCTGGCAGGCCGCCTAATTCGGCGGATATTCCTCGGTCGAGAGCGGCTTGGCCTCGACGAAGGCCGCAAACATGTCGTCAGCGAGCTTGCCGATTTGTTCCGAGGCCTCAACGCGGCGCACCCATTCGGCTGGTATAGCCTTGAGGCCGAGCGCCGTCCCCAAAATTGCGCCGGTAATCGAGCCGGTCGAATCGCTGTCGCCCGAGTGGTTGACCGCGGCAATCACCGCTTCCTTGAAGTTGTCTCGGAACTTGAGAGAGCAGTAGATGCTGATCGCCAATGCTTCTTCGGCAATCCATCCTTCGCCAATCTGCGAGATTGCGCGCTCGGGTGAGACCTCGGTTGCGGCCAGTCGGCGCGCGAGGTTCACCGCTTCGAGCGTTTCGTTGCGCTCGCTATAGGAATCGAGCCTCGTGGTTGCGCCGTCGAGCGCCTGGTCGAGACTTTTTCCGCTCACGAGCAGTGCGACCAGTTCCGCGAGATAGCCGGCTGTGAGATGCCCGGTCGGATGTCCATGGGTTATGGCCGCGTATTCAGCGCCTTCCCGGAACGCCTCACCCGATGGGAATGCGAGGCCTGCAGGCGCGGTACGCATCACGCCTCCGCATCCCTTGCTGTCGTTTATCCGTTCCTCGATCGTTCCCATCGTGCCGCTCCTGAGCGCTGACAGACACGTGTTTCCCGGGGCGCGGCGTTGCGCGGCGTCGTCCTGGCTTTTGAGCCAGTCGAGATACCGCTGGTAAACGACGCTCGCCGGATGGCACATCCCTATGCTTCTCGTCCGTTGAAGGGCACGGATGCATCCGAGCGCGGTCGCGAGCGACATCTGGGTATCGTCGGTGTAACCGCCGGCCGGGAACCTTCCCCACGAGTCGAAATCGCGGATTCCACGTTTTCCGTACCGTCGCTTAATATCCTCGAGCGACAGGAACTCGACTGGCGCACCGAGCGCATCCCCGACCGCCAGGCCGTACAGGCATCCGCGATAGCGCGAACGCGTGAGTTCCCTGTTTGTGACTCCCCTGCGGTTCGATTTTTTCACAGGGGATTGAGCGCCGCCTGAGGTTTCACGAGGTCCTTGCGCTTTACCCATACGAATCCCTCGCCTTTTGAGATCATGGCGACGTCGATCGGCCCGCCGACCGTCTCCGTCTCCTCGACTGACATGCGCGCCCGGAACGCGGTCAAGCTGACCAACGCCTCAGCCATCGTGGCAAGCTCGTGCCTGGGCAGGGCCGCTACCGCGGCCACGAGCGGCTGCGTATATTTCTCATCGACTTCCTTCTTCAGAGCCTCGTCAAAATCCTTTCTGATCTGATCGAGAAGCTTGGGCGAAAGCTTTGCCCCGTTGGCGGTGAGCGCCGACGCCAGCGACTCCCTGATTATTTCGCCAAGCCGCTCGCGCAGCGCCGGATATATCCCGCAGTAGAACAGGTCGATCATGTTGCGCTGCGCGAGCGGGACGACCGAGGAAGTGTCCTCACGGCTTACACGCACATCGTCGAATTTGAGGAACCTGAGTCTTCCCGCCCCGACCGTTCCGACGTGATAATGCTGCAGCACGGGAAACGGCTCCGACTCGCCCATCCCCGCAACCACCACTCCCGTCAGGTCATTCGGGTGAAACCAGTTTTGCGTGTACATCAGGCGCACGATCATGCGCAGTCCCTGCTGCACATCCTTGGAAATCGAATACGATCCGAACAGCTCCTTTTCGACGTCGCAGAGAATCGAATCATACTCGGCAAGGATACGATCGCCGTATGCGGTGCCGAGCTCCTCGATAGTATGAAAATCCTTCCACCATTCGAGGTCCTTCTTTAGCAGCTCCTCGAGTATGTCGTTGGCGTGTTTGCGGGACTGCGGTTTCTCCTCGAGCCGTTTCTTGAGCGGTTCGAGAAATTCTCCGGTCCAGTACGCTCTTACCAGGGAGCGGAACCATTGGCGCTGCGCGGACTCGGGAAAGAGCGACTCCGCATTCTCGATAAACCGCAGGAAATCCTGCGCGTATTGTTCGAGCCGCTCGAACTTTCGCGCGCCGAGCTGCTGACAGTAAATCTTGATTACCGTTTCCCACGGCAGGCCCATCATCTCGGCCGAGCCGTAAGTCATTATTCCGACCGGCGCGACCATCGAGAGCGGAAACAGCTTTTCGGCGTTGTGATACGTCTTGGGACCATCGCCCAGAGTCACCACGCTGTCGGCGGCGAGCGCCACTCCCAGCTTGTTCATAACCGCAACTTCGCACGTCATTGGTACGAAATCCCTCCTTTGAAATTCACACAGACCCTCCGCGCGACCTATTCCTCAAGCTTCCGGCATCTGAAGACGTGACGCTCCTGCTCGGACGTTTCGATTGCGCCGCGCCGCGCGTGGCGCACTTTGCGTATCGCCTCCTCGGGCGAATCGCCCAACTCCACCAGCAGCCGCGCCGCGAGCATCCCGGTCCTGCCGAGTCCGCCCTTGCAGTGGATGAGGATCCTGCTTCCGCCGCGGAGGGCGCGCCTCAATTCGAGCCCCGCCGCGCCCCAGGACTGCTCGAAGGTGTGATCGGGAACGCCGCCGTCGGACACCGGCAGGTGGTACCATCGCATGCCCCGCTCGTTTACCTGCTCGCCGATGTTATGAACGCACAATGCCATCAGTTCCTCCGGGAGAATCACGCTGACCACGGCCCACGCGCCCCATCCGGCAATCACGTCCAGGTCCTCAGCCAGGTCGCGCTCCCAATCGCCCGACATAGCGCCACGCTGCTTCTTGCCGGGGCATAGCGTCATTCCGATTCTGCCGCCGCTGTCGAGCCGCACCGAATCGATTCGGAGGCGGTCGCTTCTTTGCGCTTTCATTTTCGAAAAAACGCTACCACTCGCCGGCGACAACCGTTGTCCGGTCAGCGGGCGCTCCGGTTCGGCACGCAGTCGCATGGCTCAGCCAGCGCTTGACAGGGGCTCGCGCGAAAGATATTGAGAATCATTCTCAGTCCCCTGGAGGCTATCCGAAAGCGATGTCCAATACCCCCGGACCCCGCTCACTCCTGCTGACGCTTCTCGTCGCGGTTTTGTCCTTTGCGACGACCGCTCTCGCGGCGACGGGCAGGATGGTCGAAATCCGCTTTCACGATCACCATTTCACACCGCAAACCGTGGATGTCCCCGCCGACCGGCCAATCGCCCTCCGGGTTGTCAACGACAGCAAGGAGACAATCGAGTTCGAGAGCTTCAAGCTCAACCGCGAGGTCGCGATGACCCCCGGCGAGAAGATCATGGTCCACCTGCCCGCGCTCAGTCCCGGCAGCTACGACTTCTATGACGACTTCCATCAGGACGTGCCCGAGGGCGCTATCGTCGCGAAGTAGCGCGGCGCCAGGTGGTTGGCGAGTGCGGATGACACGCAGCGGTTCGCAAAGCGCTTGTGCGAACGACGAGGCCGCACTGCTGGCATCGAGCGGGTAAAGACGCTTCAAGTGAAGAAACATCTACAACTGGTCGTCATCGGCACCCTGCTTTCGATTTCCTTCCTATGCGTACGGCGCGCCGAGGCGCAGGTCGATCCCTGGGAGTTCGAGGTCTATCCGTACCAGACGGAGGGCCGCGGCGTTCTCGAACTGGAAACCGACAACGCGGTGATCGCGAACGGTCACGGCCACGGTGGCGAAGGCACCGCTGCGGGAGATTTCCGCAGCCAGGGCATGTGGTACAACCAGTACGAATTCACCTACGGTCTTACCGACCGTATCGAAGCGGCAGCCTATCTTCTGATGGCTTCGCCGAGCGGTCATGGCTACTGGTACGCCGGCTCGGAATATCGAGTACGCGGGCGGCTCTTCGATCCGGGCGCGTTGCCGGTGGATCTCGGCTGGTACGCCGAACTGGAATGGCATCATACGCCCGAGTTCGACGATGCCGATATCGAACTCGAATTGCGCCCCATCCTCGAAAAGGACATCGGGCGGTTTTCGTTCATAACCAATCCCATCTTCGAGAAGGTGCTGAAAGGCGTCGGCACCGGGCAGGGCTTCGAATTCGGCTACTCCGCCGGTGTCTATTACCGCTGGACGCGTTACCTGTCGCCGGGCGTCGAGTTTTACGGTGGCGCCGGGTTGATCAACGACACGGATCCACTGAACCAGCAACAGCATTACATCGTTCCCGTCGTCTGGGGTGAGTTGCCGCGCGGAATCGAGTACAACGTCGGCCCCGGCTTTGGCCTGACGCGCGGTTCCGACCATGTGTTCGTGAAGTTCAACCTGGAGATAGAGCGATTCGTCGGCGCGATTTTCGGTCCGTCGTCGGAGTCTGGATGGTTTTTCTAAGGATCGAAATGGCCGAGGCGCCGGTATCGCTGAGACAGCTAACGTTTGTCCGACGGCGCGACCATCGGGGTGATCGCAATGTGCAAGAGAATCAGACTGGCCGGGAACGGATTGTTCACAATCGACCTCTGTGAGTGCGGGGCGGTGCATCTCACAATCGGCTTCACGACCCTGAGACTTGCGCCCTCCGCCTATCGCGAACTGGCGTACCTGCTCGACCAAGGGCTTCTTAAACTGCCACCGGGAGACGACCTAACTCTCCATTGAGAAATCTTTAGAAATCGTGGTTCAGGATTTCGGTGGCGCGCCGGCAGATTTCCCGCCCGTAATCGACCCAGATTCCTTGTCCCCAGTAGCGATAGCAGCTTGTCTGCGAGGCGAGCAGATGAAACAAAGCGTTGCGGTAGCGATGTTCATTGCTGGGCCGGCCGGGCTTGAGCACTTTCTCCCAAAAAAGCGCGCTTACCATCTCCATTGGTCCGAGCAGAGCGTCGTACCCTCTCGTCCACGAGATATTATTGGTCCAGCTCCCGCCTTCGACGTGAAAGCGTGAATCTTCCTTGCCGAGGCCGTCGATTACGCCGGCGAGCTTTTCCGGCCCGTCACCCGGCCTGAACCGTTCCCAGATCCGTTTCTGAAAGAGCGGCTGCAGGACGGGCAGATCGCGTTCCCTCACGCCGAGCGCGAAAAGATGCTCCAGATATTCGGTGACATTCATCAGCGGAGTATCCGAGCCCGAGCATTCCCAGATTACGTCGAAATACTTGGGAGGAAACTCGTTCATCATCACGCCGCCGTTCTCTCCGTCGGCGATTTGGCTCACCAGCGGCGGCACCGACTTGCCGCCCAGTTCCCAGCGCGAAAGTCCCTTCGCCTCGTAATACGGCTGCATCTGCCCCACCAGCTTGGTATCGCTGCCCTGAGTCTTGATGATCGCAACGATGCTCGCCTCTTTGCCCTCGGAGTTGCGGCAAACGAGCCGATGCGGCACGTGCTTGCGCTCGGGACCTCTTCCATCCGGCTGCTCAACGGTATGCTCCTGGACCAGAACCCACTGGTAACCGCAGTCGCGAAGCGTCCGCACGAACTCATAGGCGACATCGGGATGGTTGGGCAGCGCCATCTCGGCGGGCGAGAATCCGCGCACCCTGCCAAGCGCCTCCAGGCCGAAGATAGCGGCGAAATGATGCTGCCAGGCCTTCACATGCAGCCTGTAGTCCTGCACCGGCGTTGACGGCGCGACCGGATGCCCCCAGGCGGAGCCGACCCATTCGACCGCGCGCCGATACTCGGCCTCGCACGTGATGCGCCTTAGATCGTCGAAGACGTCGTTGAGCCCCATATCGCGCATGCCGTGAAGCAACGTGCCCGAATAGTCGAGCATCACGCGCGGTTCCTTGCCCTGATTGAGCAGTTGCGGGATGAATTCGCCCATCCGCTTGTAGCACCAGTGGAACACGGGCGCGTTGTGATTATCGCCGATGTTCGGGTTGTCCATCATGTACTTGAGGTTGCTGATGATCGCGGCGGTGCAGATATCAGGCCCTCCGGCCGGAGTCAGCGGCTGGTGCATGTGCAGCGCGATCGCGGCCGCGCTTCTGATTCGGCTGAAATCCACACGGCTATCGGCGGCAAACACGCTGTGACCCTGGCCGCGCCGAATCGCCTCTTCGACGACCGGCTCTGACCCGCAGATGTTGGGAAGACCGCCAACATACTCCGGAAGAACGCTCATGGCTTGCTCTCCTTCACATACTTCTTTGCGGCGCAAGCTCCGGAGACGCTGCCTACTTGTGCCGGATGTACTCGTAGATGTTGAGGTAGTGCTGGCCCGGCCAGTTCCAGGAGTAGTCGCAGTGCATTCCGTTGACCATCAGCCTGCGAAACTCCTCCGGATAGGAGTGCCACAGCCCCAGGGCTCGCCGCAGCGCCGACTCGATGCCCGAGTAATCGGCGTTGTCGAACACATATCCGTTCCTCTCTTCATGTGGGCGGGAGCAATAATCCCGATCGAAAACCGTATCGACCAGGCCGCCAACAGCGCGAACGATCGGGACCGTTCCGTACTTGAGCGCGATCATCTGCACGAGCCCGCACGGTTCGTAATTGCTCGGCACGATCAGCATATCGGCCCCGGCGTAAACCAGATGGGCCAGTTCGGAATCGAAGCGCAATTCCAGGTGGCAGTCCGGGTTGTCGTTCAGGTAGTGCTTGAGATGCCAGAAATAGCCGTTTATCGACGGCTCCGGACTGGGCCCCAGCAGTATGAACTGGGCTCCGTTCCCGAGCGAATAAAATAGAGCATGCCGCACGAGGTGCACGCCTTTTTGCATGTCCAGCCGTCCGATATACGCGACAATCGGCTTGAAGCCGTCGCGCATCCAGAACCGCTCGCGCAGCGCCCGCTTGTTGTCATACTTGAGATTCAGCGAATCGACGTTGTAGCGGCGCGGAATAAAGCCGTCGATCTCAGGATTCCATACGTCGTAGTCCACGCCGTTCAGCACGCCGCTAAACTTGCCCCGATGCACCCAGAGCGTATGTCCCAGCCCGAAGTTCTGATCCGTGTTCAACGCCTCCCAGGCGTGATGCGGCGACACGGTCGTGACGACATTCGAATAGACGATCCCGGCCTTGGTAAGGTTCAGCAGGCTATGATTGAAGTTGTCGCGCAGGCGGTCGTAATGGAAGTAATGCTCGGGCCGGCCAAGCCCCGTGGCCCACAGAAGTTCCGCTCCGCTCGGACCCTGATGGCGAAAGTTGTGGATCGTGAAGCAGACTCGCTGGTTATGCATCCCGTGGTACTTGTAAATCTCGAACAGCAGCACCGGCACCAGTCCCGTCTGCCAGTCGTGGCAGTGGATCACGTCGGGTCGCTTGTTGGACTTGAGCATGAATTCCAGCGCCGCCTTGCTGAAAAACGCAAAGCGCATCGCGTCGTCCGCGTAGCCGTAAGTGCCCGGCCGGTGAAAGAAGTTGTCGCGCGAGTGCGGCTCGATGAAAAAACACTTACGCCCGTTGACGAAACCGAAATATACGGAACAGTGAATGGCTGCGCTGTACCACGGCACCCATAGATCCTGATAATCGAGCTTGAGTCCCCAGATGCGGTCGTAGCGCATCTGGTCATACTTGGGCAGAATGATTTCGACCGCGTTGCCGCGAATTTCCAGCTCGCGGCTGAGCCCGAACACGACATCGCCCAGACCTCCTGCCTGAGCGACCGGCGCGCATTCCGGCGCCACCATGACGATGTACATAACTGCTTGCGTGGTACCGAGACACCAATCGGCACTCAGCCGCGATGTTCACGACACAACACCGACGTTCTGAAATTCACGCCTTCTAGCGAGATATGTGCCGTCGGCGGCGATTTCAGTCTGGAGCAGACTCAGGACGGTTTGCGCAAGCTTCGTGAAGGGTTATTTCCAAGTCCCGCGTCGCTCGCACGTGCGCCCGTTGGGAGCACGGGAACTCGCGCCTGTTTCATTTCGTAATAGCTGAAACAGGTCTTCTTCAAGGGTCGCGAGACTGGGTTGCTCGAGTCACGCACCTGCGCCCGTGGGCGAAGCGAGCGGGGCGCATCGCGCGCTTGCGCTTGTCCTCGAACGGGCCACCCGCCCGGACTTCGTCGCAGCCCGCGAGGCATTTGCAGCCGGCCCACGGCCGAGCACTGCCTGAGCAGCGACGCTGCGCTGCGCGGTCCTATTCGAAGTTGACGGCGAGCGCGGGATTTTGCACTTGTCCGCCGCACGCACGCGCCAGCATCGGCTTCACCTCCTCGGCGAAGTACTGCATCTGATCTTCGATTTCCTTGCTCGAGAGGCCACCCTTTTCAAACCACGCGTTGAATGCGAAGTCCTCGTACCCGCAGGTCTCCTTGATACGCATGATCTGTTCGGTCACTTCGGCTGGAGTTCCGAACAGCGCTACTTCCTTCTTGAGCAGCATCTCCGGATCGACCTTGGCCGCCGGGTCGAGCATCGCTTCGTTCGCGTCGGCGAGCACCGCCGCAAAGCCGAACGGACCGTAATAATCCCACTGCACTTCGAGCGCTGACTTGTAGCGCTTCAGTTCGCGTTCGCGGTTTTGCCCGGGAAGCACCATATGGATGTACCGGCCGGTAAGGACGCCGCGACGCTTCTCCGCGTCCCATCCGTACTTGAGGCGTCCGCGCCCAAGCCGATCGGGCCATCCGGCCTTCTCGGATTCGCGATAGAAAATTTCGATATTCTTTTTCAGGCGCGAATTCGGCTCGACGATGAAATAGCCGTTGAGCCCGCGCTCCGCTGCCCATTTGATCGAGCGCTCCGTCGTGAGCGGTTCCCAGAGTTGCGGATGCGGCCGCTGAAGCGGCTGCGGGAACACCTGCAACTCTTTCAGCACCGTCGCGCTCTGCATGACCGGATTCGCGCCGCCGTATGGATCGGGCGCGCCGACGCTCAATACCTCTTCGAGCTTGCGGCCGGCCTTGCCCGATTCGAAATACGCGATGGTCTGCTGATGGTTCCATCGGGTGAAGACGGGAGGAATCGTGAAGAACTGGCCGTGATGCGAGAACGACGGTTGGGTCCACGCCTTGATGATGATGTCGTAGGCTTCCTGGTAGTAGGCGCGATTGCGCTCCTGGTCCTGGATTGTCGCGAACGGCCATCCGAAGACCTCGGCTTCGCGCGGCTGATACCCGCGCCCGATTCCGAATTCGAGCCGCCCGCCGCTTATCACGTCGAGCATCGCGGCCTGTTCGGCAATTCGCACGGGATGCCACCAGGTCACGATATTCGCCGCCTGCCCGAGGCGAATCTGGCGCGTGCGCGTGGCGATCGCCGCCTCGGCCAGGAGCGGGTTGGGGCTGAACTCCGCGCCCTCGGGCTGAAAATGGTGCTCCGTCATGAAGAAGTAGTTGAAGCCGAGTTTGTCGGCGAGAATTCCCTGCCGCACCTGCCCGACCAGCCCGCGCTGGCTCGATTCATGGACTTCGGCAAGATTGCCGTCGTTGATCGCCACCCCCGAGGAGGTGTGGGTTACAGAAAGATCGGATGCGCCGTTTTGGAAAACGCCGATTTCAATCATGAGATCCTCCGTTTCCCGGTCCGGTTGAGTCGATAAAAGGCAACCGCGTCTTACATACCGATATCGACCCTACACCCAAGCGCCGCGCGAGTGTTAGCGCATGCCGAGCGTCAGTAACACGGCACTTTTGACGAGCAATTTCGGATTTGGTGGGTCCGAACGATACATCGCGTGGCACTTAGGGAAACATGCCCGCCGCAGACGCCGCCTTTGGGACGGAAGCAGACTGCTACGCATCGGTTCGGCGCTCATTCTTATCTTGGCCTCCGCTCACTGCGGAAACGCAAATGACAAAGCGCACGTCGCGTCCGGATGAGCCTTGTCGTGGCCTAAGGCATAAGAATTGCGTTTCGCGACAACGGTCGGCTGTCATCCGGTCGGCCAAGGGAAAAGTTCGAGGACTTGGGGCTCCTCAAGGATGAACGATCAAAATGGTTGTGGCTCAAGCCCAGGAGTCGCGGGCTTGGGTTGACTAGCGGTCCGGCATAAGAGCGCAGCGCCGCTTGGCCCCGGATGGGAATGAATAATTTCTCATCTTTCACAGATGTCGAGCGGCCGTTGACGGACCTGGAGAGACACGCATGCAGGATAAATCAATCTACCAACAGCTTGCGGAGAAACTGGAGATCGGCGGGCGAAAGTCCAAACTGGTTCCGCGCATCCTCGAAAGGCTGCTTGACGAAAGCGAGGCCAGGCTGCTGCTGGCCGCGGCTCCTCCCGCCACGATTGAGGAACTTGGCGTCAAAAGCGGACTCGATATCGCCAAAGTCGAAGCGATGATCGATCCGCTCTTCAAAAAGGGCGTCCTGTTCAAATCCAAAAAGCCCGACGGCACCCGTTACTACCGCGTACGGCAGGTTCTGCAGTTGCACGACTCGACTGCGGTCATGAACAACCCGCCGCCGGGCATGCTCGATTTGTGGAAGGAGTACACGCGCACGGAGTGGGGCGAAGAGGTTGCCGTCTTTCAATCACCCGTGCTCCGCGTCATTCCCATCAATGTGAGTATCGAGCCCAATTCCCAGGTCCTCGCCTCTGACGATGTCGTCAACCTCATCAACCAGGCCAGCAACATCGCGGTCACCAAATGCTCCTGCCGCGCTATCGACGGCGCCTGCGGACAACCGGTGGAGGTCTGCATGCAGCTCGACCGCGCAGCCGAGTACGCGATCGAGCGCGGCACCGGCCGCAAGCTGAGCCGCCAGCAAGCACTCGACATGCTCGAGATGTGCGAGGACCAGGGCCTGGTGCATGTCGCGGAAAACAAGCAGGGCGTCGGCCATGTAATCTGCAACTGCTGCCATGACTGCTGCATCAACTGGACCTCGGTGAGAACCGGAGTGGGAAAATTCGCATCGCCCAGCCGCTTCCGCGCGTCGATCGACTTCGACAAGTGCAACGGATGCGAGAAGTGCGTCGAGCGATGCATCTTCGACGCGTTGACGCTGACGGCCGATGGCACTTCGGTCGCAGTCGATGAGCAGAAATGCATGGGCTGCGGCGTGTGCCGGGTGGCTTGCATGCTCGACGCCATCAGCCTGCAGGTAGTCAGGCCCGAGGAGTTCGTTCCGGCCTGAACCACGGCGGCTGGCGGGTTTCGCCGCGCCGCCGCGCATCCGAAGGCGCCATGCACGAGTTGCAGATCACCGAGCGCATCCTGGACGTCGTTCTCAAGCACGCCGTCGCCAACGATGTCACCAAGGTCGTCCGCATTCACCTGAGAATCGGCGCCCTGTCGGACCTCGAGGATGAATGGATCCAGCACTATTTCGACTACCTGAGCCGGGGCACCGTGGCTGAGAGCGCGCAGTTGGCGATCACGCACGCGCAGGCCGTCCTGTGCTGCCGGTCGTGCGCGTCCTCCTTCGAAGTCAAACGCGAACAGTTGGCGCAGGCGGAGTGTCCCGATTGCGGCGACAGAGACCTGGAACTGGCGGCCGGCCGCGAGTACCTGATCGAGAACATGGAGGTTCTATGAGCAACGCCGTCAGGCTGATCGAGATCAAGGAAGAGATTCATGCCGACAACGAACGGGTCGCACAGAGCGTGCGCTCCCATCTGACGGAAAAGAAAACCTTCCTGCTCAACCTGATGTCCTCGCCCGGCGCCGGCAAGACCAGCACCATTCTCAAAACGATCGACACGCTGCGCGACCGGTTGCGCTTCGGCGTGCTCGAGGCGGATATCGACTCGACCGTCGATGCGGACTTGATTGCGGCGCGCGGTATCAGCGCCGTGCAGCTCAGGACCGGAGGCTTCTGTCATCTCGACGCCGCGATGGTGGCGAAGGGGCTCGAAGCTCTGGACCTCGACGCGCTCGACGTCGTGCTCATCGAAAACGTCGGCAATCTGGTGTGTCCGGCCGAGTTCGACACCGGCGCCGTGAGAAACGTCATGATCCTGAGCGTGCCGGAAGGAGACGACAAGCCGCTGAAGTATCCGCTTATGTTCACCGTCAGCGATGTGCTGCTCGTCAATAAGATCGATTACCTCGGGGTTTCGGATTTCCACCTGGGCGCGATGCGGGAGCGGGTTTTGCGTCTCAACCCGCGCATACGGATTTTCGAGATTTCGGCCAGGACCGGGCAGGGCTTCGACCAGTGGACCGCGTGGCTGAGCGAGGAGGCGAATACCTTCATCGAGCCGGCATCCGCCGGTTTACAGCCCATGATCGGAAAGTTCACCTCCACGTCACGCTGCTAGCCCGTCGCGCACAGTCTCACCCGCGAATTGCCGGTCTTCGATCGGCAACGCGGCATTGAAACAGAGGGTCTGCGGCTTTTGCGAGAGAAACGGGAGCGCGATGTCATTTCGCAATCCCGAGGGACGGGTGAGAGCCGGGGGCGCCGAAAGGCTCACCTTGCGACGCCCCCGGAGCGTTGGCTTCTGGCGGTTAGCGGTTGTAGATGTACATGGTCACTTCGAAGCCGAAACGCAGCTCTTCGAACCGGGGCTTACTCCATCTCATAAGCCTGTCCTCCTTGCTTTGGCATTTTCCTCATCCGGAGGGCTCCCAGTCCCAGGACTGGAAACGCATTCCGGCTATCGGACCATGACCATTGCGGGCTGACTAACGGCGCGAGTTTTCCGCCTCGCCGGATTCAGGCCCGCTTTCGCGCGCCGTTCTTCATCCGCCCGCGCACGACCACATGGTAGTCCCGCACGTCGAAGCCGCTCAGCGATTCCAGCTTCGACACCGCGAGCGACTCCCACGGGATGTCGTAAACACGGCCGGTTTCCTCGTCGACGAAGTGATGGTGATTGCCCACGCTCGCGTCGAAGACGGTCTTGCGGCCGTCCAGCACGAACTGGCGCAGCAGTCCCTTTTTGACGAACAGGTTGAGCGTGTTGTAAACGGTCGCCCGCGAAATCATCGGAAAGCTCCTGCGCACTTTCGCCCATACCTTGTCGGCGGTCGGATGGTCGGAGGTGGCGAGCACGTACTCGGCGACGGCGACGCGCTGCGCGGAGGGCTGGATGCCGGCTTCGCGCAGGATGTTCCCGATATGTATCCTCACGGCGATTAGACTAAGTCTAATCCTGAACTAGGTCAAGACGACGCTTTTTCACGATTTGCGCCAAATCAAAAGCCGCTCATCGCATCGCAAATGCGCTCGAAAGTTGCGCGCGAGGAGACGCTGGCGCGGGCGAAAGGCGAACTGCTGAGCGGCGACCTCGAAGGCCGGCTTCATGCACTCGAACGCGAGGAGAAAATCAACTCCCTGCTGGAGGAAATCAAGACGAGAAAAGGCCTCGGCGCGTAAGCGCGCCCGCTCTCACACCCACTTTCTTCGGCTCGCAAGCCGCGCGCGGAGCAACGCGCCGATAGCCGCAACCGCCGAGCGCGGTGGTTTCAGCCACCGTGAAACGCAAGGTACGGCGCAAGGCAGAACAGCACCGTCGCCAGTGCGTATCCCAGGCGGTCGGACGAAACGCGATGCGCGATCTTCCAGCCGAGCATCACGCCCGAGATTTCCGGGATTCCAACGAAGACCGCGAGCGGCCAATCAATCGTGCGTTGCGCGGCGTAACCCAGTGTTCCCACGCTGGAGATCATCAGCGATTGCACCTGTGCGGCGGCGACCGCCGGCAATATCGGCACATGAGCGGCGACCAGCAACGGCACGGTCATCATCGGACCGCCCAGTCCGAAAAGACCGCTTGCCGTCGCGACGCCGATTCCGATGAGCGCAATGGGCAGCGGCGCAAGCGTGGGATAGCCTTGCTCGGCCGCGCTCTCGAAGCGCCTGCGCTGGCGGCGCCATACGACAATCCCGATGCCAGCCGCGAACAGTCCCAGCAGGATGCCGAATTCCCGATGAGACACGCGCGAGTTGATGAGCACGCCAAGCGGCGTCGCGGCTATGGCGGTCGCTCCCAGGATCAGCGCCATCCGGCGGGTCAATCGATGGCGTAATTGGCCTGAACGAATATAGGCGATGGTTCCGGTTATTCCCGTCGCAATATGTGTCGCGATCGACGTTCCCGCCACAACCGCCGGCGGCAAGCCCGTCACCGTGTAAAGCCCTATCGTCATCAATACGCCGCCGGGACCGACTGTCGTTATGCCGACGCCGGCGACCAGGGAAATCACCAGCAGTTCCGCCAGCGTTACGGGATGAAGTCTGAGTAGTGCCGTATTCGAAAAATGATGCATGCAAATTACCGTATCGAGTGCGGTTTCGCCGTCCCGTGGGAAAGCGGTCTTCCGAGCAAGCTTCACCGCGGAGTGTGAATTACCAAACCGGCTCGCGGATACTAGGCCGGCCAAAGCCGGCATTATATTGCATCAATGGCCGCGGCACACCGCTTGAGACTGAGCCGGCGGCGTCATCGTTGCGCATACCGCGATGCATCGCACTGACTGAATTGCGCGCGTCGCATCGCGTGACACAAGGTGTTGAGTTGGTAAAAATTGCTTGAGTGACTCGACGTCGGGTCGTCTGCGCCTCGGTAATCGCGCTGGCAAGCCTGATACTGTTCAGTGTCACGGCGCACAGCCCGGGCTTCAACAACTTCGACGAGGGAGCGTACGCCGAGGTCGCGCGTGAGATGGCGGTCAGCGGCCGCCTGTTGACGCCGCGCTGCAACGGCGTTCCGTATCTGGAGAAGCCGCCGTTGGTCTATTGGCTTTGCGCGGCGAGTTTCCGAGCGTTTGGCTGTACGACCTTTGCCGGCCGGCTGCCGGTCGTGCTGTTCGGGGTTCTCGGCGTCGCGGCTCTGTTTTGGCTGCTCGCGCTGTGGGATGACGAGCGTGCGGCCGTCTTTGGCAGCGTCTGCTTGGCAAGCTCGTTCGGATACGCCATCTATGCGCGAACCCTGCTCCTCGAAATCCCTCTGACGGCGCTCTTCGCGGCCGCGATGCTCACGTTTTTCGCGGCATTCCGGCATCCGCGGCGAGTCAAACCGCTGATGCTCGCGACGGCGGCTTTGCTCGGACTCGCCGTGATGGTGAAGGGCCTTGTGGGACTAGCTGTGCCGGCGCTGGCGTTGTTCGCCGCGACTCTCTTTTCGCGCGACTTGCGAGGGCTCGTGAAAACGATGCCGTGGGCGTCGATGGCTGTTGTGTTTCTCGCGGTCGCCGCTCCGTGGCACGTGATGGTCGAACTCAGGCATCCCGGCGCGATGGCCCATTATGTCTCTGGCGGACAGGTCTTGCGCTTTCTGGCGACGCGAAAACTCGACGTGGTAACGCTTGGAGTTGGCGCGTACCTGGCCGTCTCCGCGATCTGGTTTCTGCCGTGGTTGTTTTTCCTGCCGCCCGCGCTTAAGACCGCAATTCGCGACGTTGGCCGTGGCGTGCCGGAACGCGAACTTCTGCTCGGCGCGCTGGCGTGGACGGCAGCGGCGCTTGGTTTCTTCGCGATCTCGCCGGCGAGGCTCGAATATTACTCGCTGCCGGCATTGCCGGGGATGGCAATCGTCGTCGGATACTGGTGGTCGCGCGCCGCGTTCCCGTCGCGCGCCGCGCGCAATTCGTTCATCGCGATTCTGCTGGTCGCAGCGCTCGGATGGCTTGTCGTGCTGGTTCACATTCCGCCGCCGGTAACCGAGCGCCTCTATGCGCTGCTCAACGAGCACTATCGCAATCTGTGCGCACCGGCAGGAGCGGCGCGCGTCCAACCTTGCATTGCCGACTCTTTCTCGCCGATCGCGGCTTTGCTCACGGCCCTGTCAGCGGCCGGAATGCTCGGGTTTCTCGCCGAGCGCAACGGCCGCAAGACAACCGCCTTTGCCGGCGTCGTCGCCCTGGCGCTGGTGTCGGCGTTCATCGCGCACCGGGGGCTGGAAATCGTGCATCCTTATGTCTCCGTCGCGCCGCTTGCCCGAAAGGCGTCGGCGATGATGCGCGAAGATGATTATGTAGCCGTCGCGGGGCCGTACGAGAACGTTTCGCCCGTCGATTTTTACACGCGCCGGCGCGCGCTGGTGGTGGACGGGTTTGGCGGCGACCTGCGTTTTGGCCGCAGGCTCGATCCCTCCGCCGCCCGCTGGTTCATCGACGACGCGCAACTGCGAAAGCTGTGGACGAACGGACGCAGGATCTTGCTGTTGATACCCAATGATGCTTCCGACCCATCACCGCCCACACCCGCCTGGCGGTTGGCGCAGCAGCCCGCCGGCTCATTATACTCGAATCGACCTTGAAGCCGGGGCACGAGGTCTCTGTTTGCGGTTTGCTCGAATCAAGCGGCGGCGTCTGAATGCGCCCTGCCACTTCGGGCGCGGCCGTTTTCAAGCTTGACCCCGGCAGGTGCGGCGTCTATTTGGGAAACGACTCGGCAAGGGCGTTCTATCCAATGCCGAGCAGCAGCATCAACCGGCGCGAAATTGGAGCCCGAGGTTCCGTCACGCGCGAACAGGAGAGATCGATGGCGACCGAAAGACAACGCGAGATCAAACGCCGCCGCAAGCGGCGCGAGAAACGGCTCAAGGCCCGCACGCGCGAAGCGCGCCGGCAGAAAAAGAAGCGGTAGCGGCACGCTTCCCCAACCATGGCTTGGGCGCCGACCGGCGCCCCATTCGGGTCGGTCCGCATGCTTCGACTCGCGGACCCCAAGGACTCGGCGATGACTTACGAAACGGTGCTTTACGAAGTCGCGGACGAGATCGCGACTATCACGCTCAATCGCCCCGCCAAGATGAACGCCTATACCGCGACGATGGGCCAGGAGCTCGCGGAGACGATGCTTCGGGCCGACGCGGAGCGGGGAGTGCGCGTGATAATCCTGACCGGAGCGGGCGAGCGCGCGTTCTGCGCTGGCGCGGATATCGGAGGTTTCGCACGCGATATCAAGGCGCGTAGCGGCGAGGGCGAAGGCGAATTCTCCGATCGCCGGCGCATGACCGTGTCGCTGCCGGTCCTGATGCGCAATCTGTCGAAGCCAACGATCGCAGCGATCAATGGCTACGCGCTCGGCGTCGGCCTGACGATGACGCTGCTGTGCGACGTGCGCGTGGCCTCCGAGAATGCAAAGCTCGGCGTGATTTTCGGGCGCGTCGGATTGATGGCCGAATTGGGCTCGACCTACCTGATGCCGCGGCTTATCGGACTCTCGCGCACTGCCGAGATGATGCTCACCGGGCGGCAGTACAGCGCCCAGGAATGCCTTGCGATGGGGCTTGTGAGCAGGGTAGCGCCGGCGGGACAGGCGATGCAGACTGCGAGAGAGCTGGCGGGTGAGATGCTCCAGTGCTCGCCGACCTCGCTTGCGTTAACCCGGCGCGCGCTTTACCAAGGACTCGACGGGACACTCGAGACCGCAACCGAGCTCGAGGGTTTCGCGCTGGAAAAATGTTACGTGAGCGCGGAGCATAAGGAGTACGTCACCGCCTTCATGGAGAAACGCAAGCCTGATTTCGGCAAGCTTGGGAAATCATGAAGCGCGGGGAGCCGCTTTTTGATACGCCGTCTCTTGATCGGCGCAAAAAGCCGGAATAGGAGTATGTAACTTAGAAAGTCTGCCTTATCACTTTTCGCCGCAGGCTTCCAAAAACGCTGACGACGCCTCGTCCCAATACCCGCCTTGAGTGCCGCTCGAGTGCCGGGGCGAGGCGCAAGGAATTCGGAGGTCAAAGACGACCATGGCGCTTCACATTGGCAGTATCGCTCCCGATTTCACCCAGGAATCGACCGAGGGTACGATTCATTTCCATCAATGGCTCGGAAACAGCTGGGGAATCCTGTTCTCCCATCCGAAGGACTTCACCCCGGTTTGCACCACCGAACTGGGAATGACCGCGCGCCTCAAACCCGAGTTCGATAAGCGCAACGTCAAGGCGCTTGGCGTGAGCGTTGACGACGTTGCCTCGCACAAGCGCTGGACCGCCGATATCGAAGAAACCCAGCACGTCAAAATGAACTTCCCGGTCCTTGGCGACGCCGACAAGAAGGTCTCGAAGCTCTACGACATGATCCATCCGGAGTGGAACGACACGCTCACGGTCCGCTCCGTATTCGTGATCGATCCGAACAAGAAGATCCGGCTCATCATCACCTATCCAGCGAGCACCGGCCGCAACTTCCAGGAAATCCTGCGCGCGATCGACTCGCTCCAGCTCACCGACAAGTACACTGTGGCAACGCCGGTCGACTGGAAGCAGGGCGAGGACGTCATAATCGCGCCCTCGGTCACCGATCCCGCCGTGCTCAAGGAAAAATTCCCCAAGGGCTACAAGGAAGTGAAGCCCTATCTGCGCGTGACGCCGCAGCCCGGCAAGTAACCGCTCGAAACGCGACGACACCCGGTCCTGCGCTATCGCAAGGCCGGGTGTCGTTTTTTCGGCGCGGCTTTCGGAATCACATGCCGCGACCAGTCAGACGCACCAGATGCGTGCCACCGCGGGCGTCGTCGGTAATCGTCAGGGTCGCGGTCTCAAGACCGGTTGCCGAAGGCTTGAACGTAACCGAGAGCGTACACGTCCCACCCTGCGCCGCGATCGAGCCTCCGCAGGTGTTGTTCTCGGAGAAATCGTTCGATGAACTGACGATCGAGCTGATATCTATCGGAACCGTGGTCCGGTTGATCAGGGTCACGGTTTTTGCCGGGCTCATCGTGCCGACCGACACTTTGCCAAAACCAAGTCCCTTTGGCCCATAACGGAGAATCGGCGCTACAGCGTTTCCGAACAGCGGCACCTGGAGCGGGCTGTTCTGGAAGTGGCCGCTCACCGTGAGCGTGGCCTGGCGAAGACCGATCCCCGTCGGCTTGAACAACAATTCTATCAGGCATTTCGACTTCGCCCCGATCGCCGGCGAGCATCCATTGTTCGCAACGCTGAAGTCAGCATTGTTCTGGCCCGTCACCGAAACCGAAGTGAGCTCTGCCGGCAGGTTGAGCGAATTGCGATTGATTACAACGATCGGAAACTGCCGACTCGCGCTCCCGACCGAACTGAACAACTGCGTTGGAAAATGGCGCACCTTCGGTCCGTAGCTCAGATCGCCGGCCGACGCCACGAACTGCCCGGTAACGAAAGCCGGAACGAAGATGCCAATATCCGGCGTGCCCCATCCTGTGGTTTGGTCGTAGCCGGGGCCCGCGTTAAATCCGGTCACGCCGTTGAAGCTGTTATTGCCCAAGGTCACGTCGCGCAGTCCCGTCGTGCCGACGTTCATCTGCTCGCCCATCACGTAAAGGCGCGGAGCAACATTGCCCAAACGTCCGTTGCCTCCGTTCTGGATATCAGCCTGGTCGAGAAGCTGGGCAATCCCGGACCATAGCGCCGCGCCGACACTGGTGCCGCCCCAGCAGCAGTCAATGGTCGAGCCGCCTGACTGAGTGGGGTCGTCGCCCAGGAAAAAGCCGGGCCCAAGAATTCCCGACGCTATCGCGATGTCCGGCACGTCGCGCTTGCCGTCGTTGGGCACGCCCTGCCCCGCCTGCCAGGCGGGCTTGGTGAAAATCGCGCTTGCGCCGCCGCCCGACGCACCAAGGGGCGTCGTCTTGCCGTTTTGGAGGGCACTCTCGTTCCACGCGTCCTCGGGCACGTTGCCAACGTCGTCGCCCGATCCGTCGTAGACCGGGTTGAACTCCGTGCCGCCGATCGCCGTAACGTCGGGGTCAGCTGACGCCTCGCTGACATGCCGGCTGGTTGCGGTCGTGCACGCGTTCTGGCTGGAACTGTAGACGAGGCCCGCCGCCCCGTCGTCGCCGCTCGCAACGAATACGGATTGCCCTTGCGCCGCGGCCTGGGCAAAGAGACCGCCGAGGGTCTCTTCGAAAAAACTCGACGAAGCGCCGCAGAAGCTGAAACTCATATCGATCGAGGCACACTTGTTGTCCGTGACCGCCGCCTTCAGCGCATCGACCAGCGCCTGCGCGCCCAACGTGCTGCCGTCACCGATATAGGCCGTGATAGACGCACCCGGAGCTGCCGCATGGCCCCATTCGACGTCGAGCAGCGCCTCGCTTTCGTCAGCCGTATAACCCGGGTCGGTGCCATCGGCGAGGATCTTCGTGAGCGTCACAGCCGACAGCGAAAAAGTCGAGTCGAAGAGATTGACTGCGGAAGTGGAAAAGTTCGAATCCTCGATTACCGCGATACACCCGCCGCCATCGCTTCCGTCGGTCCCGTTATTCAGCAGCGAGTTCTCGTCATAGAAGGTGTACAGGTCCGACGGCGCGAAGCCGACGATCCCCTGATACGAGGTCTCGGGCTGCGCTCCCGTCGGCTGCTGCCCCGGCCGACTCTCAGCGTCGGGCACATTCTCGGCCAGAATCATCGCGCCTGCCGCGCTTGCGGGCGATATCGCTTTCGAGGCGGGAGCCGGCGTCCAACTTCCCGAGTGCTTCGCGTGCATCAGATTGTCCAGGCCG
Source organism: Deltaproteobacteria bacterium (assembly GCA_021786815.1). GTDB lineage: Bacteria > Desulfobacterota > Binatia > Binatales > Binataceae > DTIX01. The sequence goes on along the minus strand of JAJYMR010000152.1, from coordinate 830 downwards.
CCTATGGACGAAATGATGCTCGCGAACTGGCCCGGGACCGCCGGGTCCTGCTCGTTCGCGTAAAGCCGCCCGTCGGCCGAGCCGACGAAACTCACCGCGAACAAGCTTGCCGCCTGCGCCACGGTTCCCTGCACCTGCAGAATCGTCGCGCTTCGGCCCACCACCTTGAAACCAGCGCTCGTGAGCCATCGCTCAACCGCCCGCTCGTCGGCAGGCGCGGGACCAAACTTCGCCGCAAACTCGTCGGACGTAAGCCATTGATGATACTGGGGCGACGACGGATCCTGCTGCTCGCGCAGGAGCTTGTTGAGTTCGGCGCGATTGCGCAGCGCAAAGGCGATGCGAAGATTGAGCTGGCGGCTCGAAGATACCGCGTTGGGTACCAGCGACGAGACGTCAGGCGGATGGTTCCAGGCGAGACGTGCCGTCTGCGCCTCGGCGGTTCCAGCGCCGGCCGCGAAATAGAGTAGCCCCGCCATCGCGACCGCGGCGAGGCTTATCAGGCAACGCCCTACCGATAGCTTCGTCACCATCTGGCCCTCCTTTGTCAGAGCCGAAGGCGCCGGGTTCGCCTCTTTCGCATCCTGTTCAAGCGACTATTGCAACGGCTAACAATTACGCACTAATCAGGAGCATATAGCAACACAATGCACCTGATAGCGGAACATAGCTAGCCGACGAGGCGTCAAAAATGGGTAAGGGTCTCGATATGCTCAAACCATCGATCTCTCAGGAAGGCATACGGAACAGGGGGCGCTCGGCATGCTTTGCCGACAAGTCCGGAGCCTGCGTGTTTGCCGACGAGGGCGGTACGAACACCCCGCCCGTTG
>JAJYMR010000308.1 GCA_021786815.1 Deltaproteobacteria bacterium | reverse complement strand
ACAAACCAAATCCGTTGATCGGCTCGGCCGACATTCCCGAGGTGTTCACGGCTTCCTTCGACGGATTCGACTGTGTGACGTATATCGAAACAATTCTGGCGCTCGCGCGCGCTTCGACCGTTGATGAGTTCATCGAATGCCTGCGAAAGATTCGATATGAACGAGGCCGCATCGAATGGGATCGGCGTAATCACTACATGACGGGCTGGATCCGCAACAACGTGCGCGACGGGATGGTTCGACCGATTTCGATTCGGGCAGTCCCGACGGTCATCAAGGAGCGCGTACTGAATGTCGTACCCGGTCTTGCTGCGCAGCGGACGCGCATCAAATGTGTACCCAAGCGGGCAGTGCCTCGGCTCGCGTGCTATTTGCAGAGCGGCGATCTGATTTTTTTCGTGTCCACGCGCATGAATCTTGACGTTTTTCATGCCGGCATTATCGTGCGTGACGGAAAAACAATCCTTATGCGTCACGCGTCGCGCAGCCAGGGCTCGGTCGTGGAACAGGAATTGAGCGATTTTCTAGAGGCGAACCGGATGGCCGGCGTGATCGTGGTGCGACCCACGGATAACGGGCGCATCGCGGCCGGTGGCTGAGATGATGCGTTTAGCGATGAGAGCAGCTATCTCCTCGTACGGGAGAGATGGCGTGAAGCGGCGGGGTTGAACGTGAGCATCGTCTATCCAAAGGACTACTCATCCGCGAGTATTCAGAAACTTCTCGACGCCGCCGATTCCGACATACTCTTTCTCGGCGATTCGCGTGTCAAGATCGAGCCCGGCCGGCGCATGTTCGATCGAATGACTCAGGTCATGCATGAAACCGGCAGCGGTTGGGTTTACTCCGACGCGGCAGGCCATCCTCGTATCGACTATCAGAGGGGCAGCATCCGTGACGGCTTCGACTTCGGCCCGGTGGTCGGTATTTCCGTCGGGGCTGCGCGTGCGTCCGGAGTCGACAGCGGCTGGAAGTGGGGAGGGCTGTACGACCTGCGGCTCAGGATTTCGGAAAAATACTCCATCGTGCGAATTCCCGAACCGCTTTACACCGCATCCGTAGTCGACACGCGGCCGACGGGTCAGAAGCAATTCGATTATGTGGATCCGCGCAATCGCGATTACCAGATCGAGATGGAGCAGATCGCGACCGCACACCTGAAGCGAATCGGAGCCTGGTTGGAGGCGCGCTTCGAGCAAGTTCCACCTGCGGCGGAGACATTCCCGGTAAAAGCCAGCGTCGTCATACCGGTTCGCAATCGCGACCGGACGATTCTCGACGCGGTTCATAGCGCCCTGGCCCAAACCCCTGATTTCGAATTCAATGTGATCGTTGTCGATAACCACTCCACCGATCGGACGACGGAAATCCTGCGCGGTATCGGAGACTCGCGCGTCAAGCACATCGTTCCCGAACGGGAGGATTTGGGGATCGGCGGATGCTGGAACGAGGCGATTTATTCTACCCAGTGCGGACAATACGCTATCCAGCTTGATTCCGACGACCTGTACATCGATAGCGGCGTCCTTCGCCGGATCGTCGCGGAACTCGAAGCGGGGCCTTATGCGATGGTTGTGGGCTCGTATACCATGGTCGATTTTTCATTGAAGGAGATACCACCCGGACTTATCGACCATCGCGAATGGACCCGCGAAAACGGAAGAAACAACGCGCTGCGTATCAACGGTCTTGGCGCGCCGCGCGCATTCAATACGTCCGTTGTGCGCCGTATCGGACTCCCGAATGTCAGCTACGGCGAGGACTATGCCGTAGCACTCCGCATCAGCCGCGATTATGAGACTGGACGAATTTACGACTCGCTGTATCTTTGCCGCCGTTGGGAAGGCAACAGCGACAGCGCGCTGCCGCTCGAGGTCGCGAATCGATACGATGCGTACAAGGACTGGCTCCGGAGTATCGAGATCCAGGCGCGAATGCGGAGATGCTCTCCGAAGTAGAAGAACTGTTTAAGCGGCAGGCGCGGGATTGGCCGATGCTCGCGAAAGGCATCGATGGCCTCGCGCAGGCGAAGACGCGACGCGTGCGGCTCGACTGGTTCGACGTCTTTATCCGCCACATTCCGCATCGCGTGGTCAGTACGACTGCGCCGGTCGATCCTGAGTCGATCGCAAAACGTCCCTGCTTCCTGTGTGCGGAAAATCTGCCGCCGGAGGAGGACGGTGTTCGGTTTGGTGAGGACTTCACGATCTATTGCAATCCGTTCCCGATCGTGGAGCGTCACTTGACGATTGCGCACAGAGAGCACCGCTCGCAGCGCATCGCGAACCAGTTTGGGAACATGCTGGATCTTGCCGCGGTCCTGGACGGATATTTCGTCATCTACAACGGTCCGGAATGCGGAGCGTCCGCGCCAGACCACATGCACTTCCAGGCAGGATCACGGGGATTGTTTCCGATCGAGAAGGATACCGCCGGACGGTCCGTCATCACGATGCCGGACTACGGAAGAAATGTTTTCGTGTTTCGGGGACGGGAGCGCTCCGCTTTGATCGATCGAATGGGTCGCGCGATCGATCTGCTCACGCAAGCGACCGGCAAAGGACCGGAGCCGATGGTCAACATTGCGGTATTTCATGAGCGAGAGCAATGGGTGACGTATCTGTTCCCGCGAGGGAAGCACCGACCACGCGTTTTTCATACGGGTGAGCTGACGGTGAGTCCGGCGGCGATCGACTTGTGCGGAGTATTTGTCGTGCCGCTGAAGCAGGATTTCGAAAGAATCACGGGTGAGGCGATCGCCGCAATTTTTCGAGAGGTAACTTTGCCTGACGACGAGTTTCGCGAAGTTGCCGGAAAGCTGGGGAGTGCACGTTGAAGTTATCTGTAGGGCTGATTGAAAGACGACCTGACGTCGAAGTCGAGCTTACCGGCACGTTTGCGGACGGTTCCGGCAAGTCTTACAGTTCAGGGCGATACAGATTTACTTCCGAAGTTACGCTTACTCCGTCGGATGAAGCGTCGTGCGCGTTTACCCTGGACGACGTCACGATTGGAATCGGATTTCACTGGGAACGCAAGGAACGCCAGGTATTCCGGGGAGTGCTTCGCGTCGTGAAACGAGAAGCCGGTCTTACGGCGATTAATGATGTTTCGCTCGAAGAGTATGTCACGAGCGTGATTTCGTCCGAGATGAGCGCGTCCTGTCCTCTCGAACTGCTGAAAGCTCACGCCGTGATTTCGCGCAGTTGGCTCTGGTTTCCAAAAGCAAATCCCTCTCGCATCGGCAGTGGGCAGGGCGGGGGTGTCGATTCACATGAGATCCTGCGATGGTACGGCCGCGAAGCGCATACGGATTTCGACGTCTGCGCCGACGACCATTGTCAACGCTATCAGGGCATCACGAAGGCATTCTCTCCGGCTGCATCTGAGGCGGTTCGCGCGACGGCCGGCGAATTTCTCCGTTACAACGGCGCTATCTGCGACGCGCGGTTTTCCAAGTGCTGCGGCGGAATAACCGAACGCTACGCGACCGCCTGGGAAGATGAAGATATTCCGTACCTCAGATCCGTCCACGATGGTCCCACGCGATCCCGCGCTGACGGTCCTGAGAAATGGATACGCTCCGATCCTCCGGCTTACTGCAACACGCACGATTCGGAACTTCTCACGCGCGTTCTTCCGGGATTCGACCAGGAGACGCGCGATTTCTATCGATGGAGGGTCGTGTACACGCCCGAAGAGCTCGCCGAGCTAATCAGGTCGAGGCTCGGCGTGGATCTCGGCCCGATTCGCGGCTTGGAGCCGCTCGCCCGCGGACCTTCGGGCCGAATATATCGGCTGAAAATCACGGGAGAACGCGATTACGTCATCGTCGGCAAGGAGTTGGAAATTCGCCGCGCCTTGTCGCGCA
>JAJYMR010000170.1 GCA_021786815.1 Deltaproteobacteria bacterium | reverse complement strand
ACAATAAAGTTGCGGTGATCACCGGCGCCGCCAGCGGTATCGGACTCGCCACCGCGATCCGCTTCGCCGGCGAAGGCGCATCCGTCGTTATCGGCGATCTCAACGAACAAGGCGGAGAGTCCGCGGTTCGCCAATGCAGGGAAAACGGCGGAAATACCATCTTCCAGAAATGCGACGTTGCCGCTGAGAACGACATCAAGGCGCTTATCGAGCGCGCCGTGCGCGAATTCGGCAAGCTCGACATTATCTTCAACAACGCCGGCCTGGGTGGCGCGGTCGGAACGGTCGAGGAAATCACGGTCGAGAACTGGGACCGCACGATGGCGATATTGCTGCGCGCGGTCTTCGTCGGCATGAAGTACGCGATTCCCGAGATGCGCAAGACGGGCGGCGGCTCGATAATCTCCACAGCTTCGGTCGCGGGACTGAGCGGCGGCCGCGGACCTCACGCTTATAGCGCCGCGAAAGCTGCAGTCATCAACCTGACCCGCTCGGTCGCGCTCGAGGTCGGCACAGATCGTATCCGCGTCAACTGCATCTGCCCGGGCGGCATCAACACGCCGCTGCTCTACAACCGCGTCCCGGGAGGACAGGAGACGACCGCGCAATTCCTCGCGCAGATACAGCCGATTGCGCGCGCCGGGCTGCCCGACGATATCGCCAACATGGCGCTGTTCCTCGCCAGCGACGAGTCGGAATGGGTGACGGGGACGGCGATGGTCGTCGATGGCGGATTGACGGCGGGGGCTTCGCTCTTCAATCGCGCGGGGGCGCCGCAACTGACCATTCCGGGAGGGTTTGCAGGACCGTCTTTCGAGAAGTGAGGTTTTCAGCCGACGCCAAAACGTTCGGCCGTCGCGGCGAGACTGCACAGACCCGGGACGACCTGTGATGACTTAAGCGCGCGGGCTTTGTGAATATTGGGCGTACTGTGGTATCAGAAACCCGAGACGCTCCTGACGGCGCCTGCGACCGATTGGGACAGACTCGGAGAGATTTTCGCCTCGGGGCCGGAAGCCCGCGGATTAACGGCTTTCGGCGCCTCGCCGCGCGGCGGAGTAAACAGGGCGAAGAGGATGGCGACCAATGGCAAGGCTCGTTCCCGGATGCGCCATCTCGCGATAATAGTATTCGCGCGTGAGCCGATCCCGGGCCGGACCAAGAGCCGCCTGATTCCCGCACTCGGCTCGGAGAAAGCCGCGCGACTGGCCGACGCCTTCATCTGCGATACTCTAGCCAAGGCTCATGACCTGAAACCGGCGGAACTGGTGATAGCGGGCGCCGCACCCGGCGGAGCGCATCGAAGCCTCTACTTCCGCCGTCTCGCGCGCGAATACGGCGCGTGGATCCACGATCAGGGGCCGGGCGACCTCGGCGAGCGGATGGCGCGCGCGATTCGGCCGTTCACGAACAGCGGCGGCGCGCTCTTGCTTGGAACCGATACTCCGACTTTGCCGGTGGGGATGCTCGCCCGGAGCGCATCGTTGCTCAAGGAAGCTCCCGTCGTGCTCGCGCCGACGCTTGACGGGGGCTACTACCTTGTCGGCGTGCGTGGCCCGCTGCCGGACATTTTTCGCGGCGTAAGATGGGGCGAAGCGTGCGTGATGAGCGACACGCTGCAGCGTCTGAAGGACCGCGGCCATCCGTATCGGCTGGGACCGTGGTGGTACGATGTCGATCGGCCGGACGATCTCGCCGTCCTGTGCGCCCATCTGCGCCGGCGCCTTGGATGGCCCGCTCGGCGCGCGCTGCACTTCGGCTCCGAAGCGCCCTGCCCCGCAACCGCGGTCGCGTTACGCGAACTCGGTCTTTCCTGAAAGGCCCGCTGCCGGCTCCGCGCCGGCTATTCGCCGATGAAGCTTTCCGTGGTCGTCCCGATGCTGAACGAGGAGAGCGCCATCGCGGCAACGCTGCGCGCGATTCGCGCCGGAGCGCCGGACGCCGAGATCGTCGTGGTTGACGGCGCAAGCGCCGATCGGAGCGTGGAGCGCGCTCGCGCGCTCTGCGACATCCTGCTCCACGCGCCGCGCGGACGCCCGCGCCAGATGAACGCCGGCGCCGATGCGGCCTCCGGCGACGTGCTCGCCTTTGTCCACGCCGACACGCTCGTTCCCGCCGCATTCGGGGCCGATATCGCCGCGGCGATGGCCGATTCTCGCGTGGTCGGCGGAAGATTCGACGTGGCGCTCGACGATCCGCATCCGCTATGCGTGCTGATCGGCAACCTGATCAGCCTGCGCTCGCGCCTTAGCCGCACGGCGACGGGAGATCAGGCGATTTTCGTGCGGCGTGAGGTCTTTCGCGCACTCGGCGGCTTTCCCGACTTTCCGATCTGCGAGGATCTCGACTTCGCGCGCAGGATGAAGCGCGCCGGGCGCGTTGCGTGCCTGAGATCGCGCGTGATTACGTCGGCGCGGCGATGGCGCAGGCGGGGAATCCTCAGAACCGTGCTCACGATGTGGACGATCAGGGCGCTTTACCTGGCCGGCGTCTCACCGTCGCGCCTCAGCCGCATCTACGCCGACATGCGCTAGGCGAGCGCACCGCCGCAACTCGAGCCTGCGCCCGCGGTGCATCCGAAACAATGCGGCGCGGTCGCGATCGGACGTCCCGCAAATCCACGGAAATCGTCAACGTCCCACATCGTGAGCGGTCGGCCCGCTTCGTCGCGAATCGGCATCGAGGCCATCTGATTGAAGTCGCAATCGTAGAGCGTCCCTTCATAGCCAACGCTCACGAGATCGCGGCACATCAGACCCTCGACCGTCGCGGGATTGAAATGATTGACGAGCAGGCTCATGTACTCGCTTCCCTTGCCCGCAAGCTCCAGCTGATGGGCGAAGCGATTGAGCGGCATGTTGCTGATCGTCAGCAGATGGTCAAAGACGATTCCGAATGAACGGCCGAGTTCCTCGCGATACTCGGCTTCGAGATGCGGTTGCGAGGGCGGCAGAAACGCGCCGACCGGATTATAGACGAGATCGAGACGCAGGCCCGAGTCGCCGCGGCCGTATCCCAGTTCGTTCAGGATGCGCAGGGCCTTGATGCTCTTGTCAAAGACTCCTGCTCCGCGTTGGCGCTCGACGTTGTCCCTGCCGTAGCACGGCATCGAGCAGACCAACTCGACCCGGTTGTCGCGATAGAACGCCGGCAGGTGCCCCATCCCTTCGGCAAAGAGCACCGTCAGGTTGCATCGCACGATCACCCGCCGTCCGAGCGAGCGAGCGCTCTCGACGAGAAAGCGGAAGTTCTCGTTCAGTTCGGGTGCACCGCCGGTGATGTCCACGGTGCCGAGCGAGGGATTTAGCTGAAGAACCTCCACGACGCGTTCGGCGACCGGACGCGCCATCCGCTCGGTCCGCTTCGGTCCGGCGTCAACGTGGCAATGATGGCATGCCTGATTGCAGAGCTTCCCGACGTTGACCTGAAGCGTCGTCGGCTCGCGTCTTACCAGCGGCGCAAGCCCGCGGCGTTCAAGCTCCGCATCGAAATCGAATCCGTCTGGGATTTCAGATCGCACTCCGCTCCGCGGTTCGCCGGCACGCGCTTCTCTGGCATATCTCGAACCTCTGTCCTCGTGACTGGGCGCGCGCCGCGACCTCGAATCAGGTTCGCAGCAGTCCAGGCCAAACGCAAGGTTCGATTTCCGGAACCGGGGAATTTCGGAAGCGAGCGCGTCCGAAGATGCGCTGTTTGCAGCTCAGTCCGCAGCGTCCGCAAACGCGCCGCTTGGGGTTTCGTCGTTAGTTGCTTCCTGCTCATCCAGACGCAGGGGCGCTGCAGCGTTGTCAGCCGCACAGTCTCGCCGTTGGTCGGCGAAGGCGCAGAACGCGACCAGAGCAATAAGTGCAAACGGCATCATCAAGAGCAGG
>JAJYMR010000392.1 GCA_021786815.1 Deltaproteobacteria bacterium | reverse complement strand
CCGCCCTACGTTCGGATCCGGCTCCAATTGATACGGGCTGCGATGCGCTGACTCGAGCCCCGATCAGGGCTCAATTGGGTCCCGATCAGGTCCCGATCAGGTCCCGATCAGGTCCCGATCAGGCCCGAATTGAGTCCCGAGCAGGACCCGATCTGGCCACGCGGACGATGAGAAGAGCGCGCGGTCCAAGCCCGTCGGGCGGCATCGCGGGAAACCAGCCTGGGTCATCCGCCCGACACGAAAGCCATGATCGAAGGGCTGAGGCTGTCGCAGATGCCGAAGGTTCTGCACCAAACTGAGCAGTCGCACCTTTTCCGAATTTCCTGCCGGGTTTAGGCTACGGCGAGCCAGGAGGTGGAATCGGTTGCCCGAGATTCTGACTGATCAACGACAATTAGATCTGCCAGCGTATTGCCTGAGCCGAAGAGGCTACTCCGATGATCGTCGCGTTTGCACCCTAGGCTGGAGCGCGAGGAGCTGCTCTGGGGCTGCCCCTGCTCGCTCGATGCGGACTCGCTCTTGCGCGGCCCTGGCGACTCTTCGGATTCACTTCAAAGTGGGCCAATTCACAGTATCGAAATCACTCTCTCGCTGTTAACAGTCAGCCACTAGCAGGGTGCTGAAAAACGGGGATTCGCGGTGATTTTTCCTCTGAGATTCAGGTTCTCAGCTTTTAGTGAACGCGATTTCGTGTGCGAGAAGCGGCCGGCTGCCTGGCTGCGGTTGATTGTTGCTGGTGTTGCACAGATTTCTCGCTCGCGCTCATGCAGGTGCGGGCAGCAGGTTGCGCATCCTCACCAGGTTGTACCCCGCCAGTGCAAAGGTGAACATCCATTCGACTCGAGCCACTCCGCGATGGCGCGTCTTGCGCAGCCCCGCCACGGTCTTGAGCCAGCCGAAGATCTCTTCGATCCGTTTGCGCTTGTTCTGACTAATCGCGTAGCCGAGATGGCGCGTGGTGCGGGCATCGATGCTGCTGTTCGCCTTGCACGCGATGTGCGGCGTGACCTGGTGGTCACGCAATTCCTGGATGAATTCCTTGCGGTCATAGCCCTTGTCGGCGCCCAAGGTCACCCGGTTCTCGCCTGGGATCTCTTCCACCAGCTGGAGCGCCGCTTGCGGTTCGGCGTGTCCGCTCGCCTGGTTGACGCAAGCTCCCACCGCCAGCCCCTCGCGATTGTCCATCAGCACGTGTCCGGCGTAGCTGAGCTTGGCCTCCTTGCCCGCTCCCTTGCGCGCCAGACGGGCTTCGGGATCGGTCCTCGACTGATGGGTATCGTTGCTGCGCCGCTCACCATGAAAGTCGACGCTGGGGTTGCCAGGGTCGTTATCGTCCGGGGGCTTCTGCTCCGCCTTATCCTTGGGCTTGAAGCTCTTGTGCCCGGCCCACGCCTCGATCAGGGTGCCGTCGACCGTAAAGTGCTCATCGCTGAGCAGCCCTTGGTCGCGGGCCTGTTCCACCACCGCGGTGAAAAAACCTTCCGCCACCTCGCCCTTGAGCAGCCGCTCGCGGTTCTTGCTGAAGGTAGTCGCGTCCCACACCGGGTCGTCGATGCTGAGCCCCACGAACCAGCGAAACAGGAAGTTGTAGTCGAGCTGCTCCATCAGCATGCGCTCGCTGCGCACCGTGTACAGCACCTGCAAAAGCAGCGCGCGCAACAGCTTCTCGGGCGGAATCGACGGACGCCCATGGCTCGCGTAGATCGCATCGAACTTCGGCCCCAGCTCGCGCAGCGCCGCATCGGTCGTCACCCGAATCGCCCGCAGCGGATGATCCTTGGGTACCCGTTGCTCCGCCGATATGTAGCTGAACATCGAAGACTGTTGCTGGTCCGTGCCCCGCATCCCCGCTTACTCCTCACACCACGGTCGCGCGCTACTCTACATGATAGTCCAATGAGAAACGAATCTTTTTCATCATCCTGTTAGGTTTTGTGACAGTGGGCTCAGCAGACCGGCTCCAGGAATTCCTCCTGTTAGTTCGTATTCGGTAAGGAGTTGAGCGACGCACCCAGCGGCGAGGTCGGGAATCGAGAGCAGGTCTTCGACTTGGCGATCGCCATTATCCGAGGTGGCTGTTGCTACGCGGAGGTGGCCGAGCGTGTGAGTCAAGTAATGAGAGGAGATGTTGGCCAGAAGCCTGACAGTGTCGTTGTGGTGGCTAGGGGTTGCAACGATATCGTCGTTGTCTGTTACCCACAGGACGTTTTGGTCGCGTGACGAGACGCCCGCTAGGAGAATAGAGAGGAGGTGGACTATGCGAAGGACCCGTTCAAATGAATCGCGAGTCCATCTAGCCTGCAGAGGGAATCCTGCGCTTTTGGGATTGGGCTTGCCTTGCGCAGCAAAGAGGCTTGCGACGGAGCGATGGATTGCGAAAGTCACGCAGACGCCGCGAAGGCGACTGGCTGCTTGGAGGAACGGTTGGAGAGCAGCCCTCCGTCGACGGTCTGTTAGAGACTTGAAGCTCATTCGCCGTGTGTCTGGTAAATGTAAGGCTCTGATTGATTTTCGTTCCGTCTCCCAAGTCTTCCAAGAACGCGCATCGGCAATCAGGAACGAGATAACCCGATATCGGCTGCCGCGGTGGTCGCCAGAATAGTCAGAAGAGATGAGGACGTCGGGAGCGTCGCGGAGGTTCGGAAGTCGGTTAAATTGAAGGTCCCATCGCCCAATGAGATTGCTGATTGTGGTGGCGAGACCAAGACCTTCTACGTTTCTCCACATTTGCTGTCCTGGCGCCAATGCACCCAAGGCCGGCGCGCGCCGTCGTAGGACCGCGCCTCATCGCCTTACGAGCGCCACCTAGGGCTTCCGCCACTTGTCCGGCTTACCCCGATCGGTATGGCGAACGCGCTCGACTAGAATCTCGCTATGGTCCATCTCTCGCGCGCGCTCGATGGCCTCCGCCTGCGTCGGGCGAACATCGCTGGCCCTCTCCGAATCCGGCCGCCTGATCGCGTAGTCCCCCTGGTCGCGCCTTTCCACGAACAACCGATCATCCCTCTTGCTCATCTCCGTCCACCTCGCCCTGCAGATCAGACAGTACCCAATCTAACACATCCCGGGGCCTTCGCTGAACTTGCGCCACAATATGATGTGGCCCCTAGACTGCGAAGCAAAAAGCTCCTTGTAGCCCATGCGTCGCGGACGTTTTTGGGAATCGCGACCGCGTTCTCCAAGCGCGGGCCGATCGCCGAAGAGCAGGCTTGAGGCTCCCAGGCCAAAGCTGCGGCCTGAACCGAAACGCAGCTATCACAAAGCGCCGGACGAATTCGTCCGGACCTTTTTTGCTGCGGCGACCATTGAGAGTCTCGCGAAGGCCCTTGACGTTCAAGTGGCTGATTCTTTCAAGCGAATTGACGCCTCATCCGATACACAAGCGCATCGCACCAGCAGAAGTTAACGCGTTCTCTCTTCGTACAGGCGCGCGATACGTGCAGCCAGAAATGCCAGACTCAGTGTTCTTCCGGTCTCCGCCACAGCAAGACACGCTGCCTCTGCCAGATGGTTCCAGTACAGCTTGCACGCGTAGATTCTTTGGTGAAGGCGATTCTCAAAAAGACCGGCGACGTGTTCTGGCATCGGATCGATTAACACGATTCGGCGATGGAAGCGCTTCAGGAGTTCGCTGAGGAACTCGAGGGATTCTGCGTCATCGATGCTACCATCGCGTTGGCGTCCGAAAGAATATCCGATCAGCAGGAAGTATTGGCCTCCTGCGCGCATGCGCTCTATTGCAAATTTGTATTCAGGTCTGCGCGTGATTGTCTTCGGCTCCGGTCCGGGAAGCCATATCCTAGAGTTATTTGGCAGAGCAATGGCAAATTCGGCTGCTGAGCGAAGGAACCGCTCGAATTCAGGGTGTTCGATGATTCTGCGCTCAATTGCACCGTGAGGGTTTAGTACGATATGGGGCGGCTCGCAGTACCGCGCTAAAAGGTCGTCCGTGTTGAAGTCAAACATGACTGCAGGTGGTGGAACAAAATTGAAGATTCGGTAATTGGCCGGCGCTACCTGCTCAACGCGACGGTAGATGTTGCGCTGGAAGAAGGCCGCAAGGGCTTCGTCGTAGATTCCGGCTAGCAGGAAAGCTTTCCATCGTTCGACGTGTCCGTCGAAGAGAATCCGATACGGCAATAGACGTTCGCGCAGGTCGGTCCGTGGAGCTTGTCGTGCGGGGAAGAAGCCGATCTCCTCGGTGGCGGAAATTCCCGAGCGGACGATGGTGTCCATCGCCGGAATCATCGGCATCGCCAAACCCGCTCCCGACACGACGAACAGGCTCAAAGACGAAAGCGCTGCGAGAGCCGGCGCGATGTGACCAATCGTGCCGATAGGAAAGTCTCTGAGGCTTCGACCCATCATTTCAGCCTAACCGAGAACCGAATCGGGCGCCCGCGCAATGCGTGGGCGCGCTGCAAAATCTATTCGACCACACGTTTCAGGGCCCAGTACGAAATCGGCTGCTTTCTGCGCTCGGGCGGCGACGATCAGAAGGCTGCGATCGTCGCTAAGCGCTTGAGCCATCATGCGACGTACGCGGGCCTGATCGACGATGGCCGCGTTAGAGGCCTCAGCCCGATACTTGCGCTCGCTATCGCGCCGACTACATTAGGCTCTGACACTCATACTGAACCATGCAGAGACTCAATCCGGGGCCATTCGAACCGCTTGTCTATTTTCTGCAGAAGCCGATCTCCTTTCGCATAATCGGAGTCGGCGGTTTCGCGCTGTTTACGATTCTCGCACTGGGAAAAGCCGCCGCGCATGAGGCAGGCGCTCTTCTCCTTGGCCTTGTGATACTCGGCGCTCTTTGGCTCGAATCGAGCCTGAGCGTGTGCCGCCGATGCCGCTTCTATGGGACGTGGCATTGCCTGGGGCAGGGGATGCTGGTTTCGAAGCTGTTCGCGGCGCGGCCGCCGGGCGTAACCGAGAGCCAGTTGCGCGCGCATCTCGGGATGATCGCGGCCTTCCTTTTATATGGCCTGTTCTGGCTCTGGCATTCGCCGATACTGGGGCTGCTCTTCACGCTCTGGGTGCCGCTTGCGTTGATAAGCGCATTGCCGCCCGGGCGCGAGTTCTCATGGCGTGAGCCCGCAAGAACCGTTCAGGCCGGTTCTGAAACCGGAATGGGCTGAATAATGCCGCGCGTCGGATAATCAAAGATCGAGGCTGTCGTATCGCGATGGAAATAGGATGGATCGGAACCGGAATAATGGGCGCGCCGATGGCGCGTCGGCTGCTCAAGGCCGGACACAGGCTCCGCGCCTACAATCGCACGCCTGAAAAAGCGCTCGGCCTCGCCGCCGACGGAGCGGTTGTCGCTTCCGACGCGGCTCAGGCAGTCGCGGGCGCAGAGGTTGTCTTCATCATGGTGCCCGATACGCCCGACGTTGAGGCGACGATCGCCCATATCGAGCCCTCGCTCAAGGGCGGACAGATTGTGATCGACATGAGCACGGTTTCGCCGCACGCCGAACGCGCGATCGCCGCGCGGCTGTCGAAAACAGGCGTCGAATACCTCGACGCGCCCGTCTCGGGCGGCGAGAGCGGCGCGATCCAAGGCACGCTTGCGATCATGGTTGGCGGTTCCGAGCCGGCCTTCGAAAAAGCGCGCCCGCTTCTCGAAGTGCTCGGCAAAAGGATCACTTATATGGGCGCGTCGGGCGCAGGTCAGATGACTAAGCTCGCCAACCAGATCGCGGTCTCGCTCACGCTCGAAGCCGCGGCCGAGGCGCTCGCCTTCGCGCGTGCCGGAGGACTCGATCCCGCGCGGGTTCTGGAAGCGATCGGAGCGGGAGCCGCGGCGTCGTGGCAGCTCAGCAACCTCGGCCCGAAGATTATCGCGGGCGACTATCGCCCCGGGTTCTTCATCAAGCTTATCCGCAAGGATCTCCGCCTGGTTTCGGGTGCGGCGCGCGAGAACGGGCTTTCGCTTCCTGGCCTTGCGCTGATGCGCTCGATGTTCAACGCAGCGGCGGCGCTCGACCACGACCTCGACGGAACCCAGGCGGTTGCCGACGCGCTCGACAGTATCGCAAAGGCGCGATAGTACAAGGTCGGATCACACATAGGAGTCAAAACCATGGCGACGGACCATCTGCTGGTCGAATTGCGCGACCGCGTGCTCTATCTCACGATGAACCGGCCGGACAAGCTGAACGCACTCTCGCCCGACATGATGGCGGGCTTGCTCGATGCGCTGTCAACGGCTGCGAGCGACCCGAAGGTCGGATGCGTCGTTCTGACCGGAGCGGGTCGCGGCTTCTGCTCGGGCGGCGATATCGGCGCGATGCGCGAGCGCAATGAAAGCACGGGTCCCGCGCCTACGGTCGAGGATCGGGTCGCCGGGCTTCGACGCTCCGAAGAGTCGAGCGTGATGCTGCACGAGATGTCCAAGGTGACGATCGCCGCGGTCAACGGCCCTGCGACCGGCGCGGGGCTGAGCCTTGCGATGGCGTGCGACATCAGAATAGCGGCTGACAACGCCCGTCTCGGAACCGCTTTCGCCAGAGTCGGCTTTTCGGGCGACTTCGGCGGCACTTGGTCGCTGACCCGCCTGGTCGGCAGCGCCAAGGCGCGCGAACTGTATTTCCTCGCCGACGTAATCGACGCCGCCGAAGCGCTTCGGATCGGACTCGTCAACCGCGTCGTGCCCGCCGCGTCTTTCAAGGACGAGGTGCACGCGCTCGCGCGGCGAATCGCCAACGGGCCGACGCTGGCCTACACATATATGAAGGCCAATCTGAACGCGGCCGTCACTCACGAGTTCCGCGAACTCTGCGATCGCGAGGCTGTCGGCCAGACGATGACCGGCCGCACCGAGGACCATCGCGAAGCCGTCAAAGCATTCCTCGAGAAACGCGAGCCGAAGTTCCAGGGCCGTTGAGAGACGGACTCCCAAGGGAGGGACTGGGCAATGGAATATCGCGATATATTGTGGGAAACGGCCGGCCCCATTGCGCGGATTACGCTCAACCGTCCGCAGACGCTCAACGGCTACACGGAACGGATGGTGCAGGAGTTGCTCGCCGCCGTGGACGTGCTTCGCCAGGACGACACCCTGCGCGTGCTCGTCATCACCGGCGCCGGACGCGGCTTCTGCTCCGGCGGCGACGTCAGCGGGTCGGCCGAGACTCGCTCGCGCTTTCACGGGCATCCGATGGGCCATCTGCTCGAGATGCGCGAGAACTTCCATCAGCTCGTGCTCTCGCTCCATCGGCTCGACAAGCCCGTGATCGCGGCCGTCAACGGACCGGCCGTGGCGGGCGGGCTCACGCTCGCGCTCTGCTGCGACTTCCGGATCGCCTCCGACAAGGCGCGCCTTGGTGACACCGCGCTCAAGTTCGGCCTGCTGTGCGACGAGGGCGGCGCGTGGCTGTTCCCGCGTGTGATGGGTCTCGACCGCGCGCTCAGGATGACGCTTCTGTCCGAGGTGTACGACGCCAATCAGGCGCTCGAACTGGGACTCGTAACGGAAGTGGTGCCGCACGAGAAACTCGAAGCGCGCGTGAGCGACTTGGCGCGGCGTTTGGCCGAGGGGCCGCCTCTGGCGATCCGGCTCGCCAAGCGCATGATGTACAAGCAGCTCAACATGACGCTGGACAACGCGCTCGAAGACGCCGCGCTTTCGGTTATGATCACGAATCCGTCCGAAGACGTGCGCGAGGGCGTGCGCGCCTTCATGGAGAAGCGCAAGCCCGTCTTCAAAGGCCGCTGAGCGCTCGCGCGCCAAACACGCCGCTGGGCATTGTCGCAAGCCCGGGGAGGCCCGCAGCCATGCCGATGAACAAGCGCGAAATCGAACGCGTGCTCTCGCAGCCCAACGTCGCGGTCGTCGCCGTGACCGCGCCCGACGGCGCGCCGCACGCGGTTCCCACCTGGTACGAGTACAAGCGCGGTGAAGTCGTCTTCCATACCGGGCCCGAGGCGTTCAAGTACAAGTGTCTCACGCGCGATCCGCGGGTCACCCTGTGCGTCGATACGAAAAAGCCTCCTTACAAGGCCGTAATCCTGAAAGGGCGCGTCACGATGGATATAAAGGCCGACGACGCGCGGCTGCTCCGGATGGCGATTGCCTACCTGGGCAAACGCGACGGCACCGCCTACGCGAAGTCGCTCAAGCGTGAGAAAGTGGTGGTCGTGCGCTTCAAGCCCGAGCGCGTGATTTCGTGGGATTACGGCAAAGAGTCGCCCTGAGCCGGTTCGCAATTGCGGCACAACGGCGCCGGCACGTGTCGGAACGCCTGTCGCGCGGCGGCCCTCATGCTTCCGGCGCGCCCATCGCTCTGGGATAATCCTTGAAGTGGCCAGACAGGTTCCCGTCGAAGCGGTATTTGAAGCGCTCGGGCATGTGAAGTACCCGGGCTTTACGACTGACATCCTCGCGCTAGGTATCGTTGAAGAGGTCAAGCCGCGCCCGGACGGCGGTTTCATCGTCGTTTTGCGCCAGGCAACTGAACGCGACGACGTGATGCAGCGGCTTGCCGCGAACGTGCATCAGGCCCTCACGGCCGACCTCGGCGTGAGCGAGGTCGAACTTCAGGTAAGACGCGTCGAAGCTGAGCTTGGTGAGAAGACCGGCCGGGCCCGGCTGGCCGGCACGAAGTACGTCGTAGCCGTGGCGAGCGGCAAGGGCGGCGTGGGCAAATCGACGGTCGCGGCGAATCTCGCGGTCGCGCTCGCGCAGATGGGTCTGAAGGTCGGGCTTCTCGACGCGGACATCTACGGGCCCTCGATGGCGCTGATGTTTGGTACCGGCGACGAGCGGCCGAAAGCAGGCGGTCCTCAGAACCTGTACCCGATCGAGAGATGCGGAGTGAACCTGATGTCGATGGGGTTCTTCCTTGACGACCGGGCGCCGGTTATATGGCGCGGTCCGATGGTGATGGGCGCCATCCGGCAGTTCCTCAAGGATACGCTCTGGGGCACGCAGGACTTCCTGATAGTGGATCTGCCGCCCGGTACCGGCGACGCGCAGTTGACGCTTGCACAACAGGTCGCGCTCGACGGCGGGATCGTCGTTACGACGCCGCAGGACGTCTCGGTGCTCGACGCCGGGCGGGCCGCGAAGATGCTGCGCCAGGTGCATTGCCCGATTCTCGGAATCGTGGAGAACATGAGCTATTTCGTGTGTCCCGATTGCGGCGAGCGCGACGAGATCTTCGGCCGTTCGGGAGCGGATCGGATGGCTGCCGAAGAAGGAACCGGCGTGCTCGCGCGAATTCCAATCTATCCCGAGATTTGCGAGAGCGGTGACAAGGGTCTGCCAATTACTTTCACCCAGCCACGGCATCCTGCCAGCCAGGTTTACGCCGAGTTGGCGCGCAAGGTGCTCGCGATGATGCCCGAGGACGGCTGATTTCGGCTTGCCCGTTCGTTTCGACGGCAATATGATGTGCGGTCACACCGGGGCACGGCCGGCGAATCGGTTTTCGCCAAAATCATGCGAGTGACTTCCCCGGTCGCGAAAATAAAGGGAAATGTCGACACTGATCACGGAGGAATGCATTAACTGCGGCGCATGTGAGCCTGAGTGCCCTAACACCGCTATCTACGAGGGTGGCGCTCAGTGGGAACTCGACGGAGAGTCGCACGAGCCTCTTCGCCAGGACACCTATTATATCGCTCCAGACAAGTGTACGGAGTGCGTCGGATTTTTCGATCAGGAGCAGTGTGCGGCAGTATGCCCGGTTGACTGCTGCGTTCCCGATCCGAACAACCCTGAAACCGAGGAGGCGCTGATCGCACGCGCTCGGAAACTCCATCCCGAGCAAACCTTCGGAGCCGATTTTCCCTCTCGGTTCAGAAAGTGACAGCTGACAACCTTGCAACGGCTTCATCCCGCATGAAGCCGAAACTTCGAAGTCGGCATATTGTGACGGTTGAGCTCGCTTGCGCTGGACGTCGGCAATTTACTTTACGTTTCACCTAATATAGGAATAAGCCGCTTACGCTCCTTGGCGAACTCCTTGGGCGTGCCGAATTAGCCGCGATTCTGCACGCCACGCCTGATGCTGGGTTGAGTTGAAAGATGGCGAAAATTCGGGTGGCAATCTTCGGGATCGGCAACTGCGCGTCATCCCTGCTTCAAGGTATCGAGTATTACAAACACGCTTCCGAAGACGAAAAGCAGAAACCGGTCGGCCTGATGCACTACGACCTCGGCGGTTACAAGCCGGGCGATATAGAGGTCGTATGTGCTTTCGACGCGGACGCGCGCAAGGTCGGCCGTCCGCTCGAAGAAGCCTGCTTCGCTCCCCCCAACAACACGATCACCATCCGGCGCGACCTCCCGCATTACGGGATCGTCGTCGATATGGGCGAAATCCATGATGGGATCGCGCCGCACATGGCCGACTATCCGAGTGAGCGGACGTTCGTCGCCGCAAACGAGAAGCCGGTCGATATCGAAAAGCGACTGCGTGAAAGCGGCGCGGAGATGGCGCTGTGCTATCTCCCGGTGGGAAGCCAGAAGGCGGTTGAGCGCTACGCGCGGGCGTGCCTGGAGACCGGGGTAAGCCTGCTCAACTGCATGCCCGTCTTCATCGTCTCGGATGAGAAGTGGGCCGCGCAGTTTGCCGAGCGCAACATCCCGGTTATCGGCGACGACGTCAAGTCGCAACTCGGCGCGACGATCCTGCATCGCGCGATAATGAAACTGTTCGCCGACCGCGGAATCCGCCTGAAGCACACCTATCAGCTCAATACCGGCGGCAACACGGACTTCCTCAACATGCTCGACCGTTCGCGCCTGGGCTCCAAGCGCACTTCCAAGACCGAGGCGGTTCAGAGCGTCCTGCCTGAGCGGATGCCCGACGTGGACGTCCATATCGGGCCGTCGGATTACGTTCCCTGGCAGAACGACAACAAGGTCTGCTTCCTGAGGGTCGAAGGGGAGGGCTTTGCCGGGACACCGATCGAGCTGGAGCTTCGGATGTCGGTTCAGGATTCGCCCAACTCGGGCGGTGTCGTGGTGGATGCGATCCGGTGCCTCAGGCTCGCGCGCGACCGCAGGATTGGCGGTCCGCTTTTCTCCATCTCGGCCTACACGATGAAGCATCCGCCGCGCCAGATTGCCGATGATATTGCGCGCGAGCGGGTCGAAAAGTTCATTCGCGGCGAAATCGAGCGCTAGGGCGAGGCGCCATCGTGGTGTCGAGCCACGCCGCGGGGCGCCCATCGCGCCAATGCGCGGCCTTCACGCCTCGGACGCTTCCAAGAGATGCGCTGTAGCCAATAAAATCCTTCCTGATGTCGCGGCTTAAGGGAAAGAAGATCGTGCTCGGCGTGACCGGTGGAATCGCCGCCTACAAGGCCGCCGAACTGGTGCGCCTGATGGTCACGGCCGGAGCGTCGGTGCGCGTGATGATGACGCGCAACGCGCGCGAGTTCATCACGCCGCTCACGATGCAGACGCTCAGCCAGAATCCGGTTGCGACCGACACTTTCAGCCTTGTCGAAGAGTCGCAGATAGGCCATATCCGGCTCGCCGACGAGGCCGACGCCGTGCTCATCGCGCCCGCGACGGCCAACGTGCTCGCCAAGGCCGCCGCGGGAATCGCCGACGACATCGTGACTACGGTGCTGCTCGCGACGCGGGCGCCGGTTGCCTTCGCGCCCGCGATGAACGTGAACATGTATGCCCATCCGGCGGTCGTGGAGAACCTCGCGCGGCTTCGCTCGCGCGGCGTTGCGATTATCGAACCGGGCGAGGGCGTGCTCGCCTGCGGATGGGAGGGCAAGGGGCGGCTCGCCGAGCCCGCCGTTATCGTTGAGCATCTGGAACGGATACTGGCTCCGCAGGATCTTGCCGGCGAGCGGCTCGTGGTCACGGCCGGTCCGACGCAGGAGCCGATCGATCCGGTACGATTCGTCTCCAACCGCTCGTCGGGCAAGATGGGCTTCGCGATTGCCCGCGCGGCATGGCGGCGTGGAGCCGAGGTCAGGCTGGTGAGCGGACCTTCGCCGCTCGCAACGCCGGTCGGCGTCGAGCGTATCGATACGGTCAGCGCCGCGGAGATGCTCGATACAACCTCGCGCAATTTTCCATGGTGTACGGCGCTCGTGATGGCGGCCGCGATCGCGGATTTCAGGCCCGCGGAACCGGCCCTTCAGAAAGTCAAAAAGGACGAGGCCGGACTCACGCTCAGGATGGCCGGGATCGCCGACGAGATGCCGCGGCTTGCGGCGAAGAAGGGCGAGCGTATCCTGGTGGGCTTCGCGGCCGAGACCGAGAACCTCGAAACCAACGCCCTCGACAAGCTCAAGCGCAAACGCCTCGACCTGATCGTCGCCAATGACGTGACGCAGGAAGGCGCTGGCTTCTCCGTCGATACCAATATCGTCACGCTGATCGGCGCCGACGGACGCATGGAGCCATATCCCAAGATGAGCAAGGACGAGGTGGCCGACGTCGTTCTCAACCGCGTCGTAGCGATACGCTCGGGGAAGGCCCGCACTCGCGAGGACGAAGCCGCGCGCTGACGTTGCGCGCGCCGACGCCGCTCAGCTTTTCAGGACGAACGGGGCCTGACGCAGATGCGTCTGCACGTCGCGCACCATCGTGTCCGCCAGGTTGCGCGCGGTTTTTCGCGCCTCGGGTCCCATCCGCATCAACCGCTGCAGATTCTTTCGCGAGGCAAGCGCGTGCTTGATTGGCTCGGTTCCCATCGGGTCGTAGCTGCGCGCTGGCGCATGCTCGGGAGAGCGGATAACCCCGCCAATCGCCGAGCACGAACATCCGGTGAACAGGCTGGTGTCGGCGAGTTCGTCGCCCTTCATCGGGCTCAGCGCCTTGATCACTGCGTTCCATTGCCGAATGCGCTTGAGTCCGCCCTCGAAGACGCGGCGATGCGCCCGGAAGGGAACCAGCGGCGAGTCGATAGCGCGGTCAAGCATTGCGTCCAGCTCTCCGAAGTCCGCATCCATCAGGGTCACGAGCATTTCGTGGTACCGGGCGGGCTGGATACTGTCGAACCGCGCCTCGGCGTAGATGTGGCTCGCAACGCCCGACTCGAAGTATCCGATGAATCTTGCGGGAAGATAGAAGTTGTGCGCGATGACGTCGGCGGCAAGATGCGCCAGGTAGCCCATCGCGAAGGCGCTTTCCTGCGGGTCTTTGGCCGCGCGGAGCAGCTCGAGCCCGACCGCCCAGTTGTGCGAATGACGGCGCAGCCTGCTCTGCAAGCGCCGTCCCTGCACGATATCCGGCGCGAGGCTCCCGTACAGAAAGACTTCCGGCAGGCTCGCCAGCACCGCTTGAAGCGGATAATCGGGGGTGATAACGCTCGCAAGCACCTGCATCCCGAGTGCCA
This sequence comes from Deltaproteobacteria bacterium, assembly GCA_021786815.1. Taxonomy (GTDB): domain Bacteria; phylum Desulfobacterota; class Binatia; order Binatales; family Binataceae; genus DTIX01. The sequence continues at coordinate 8,362 of JAJYMR010000392.1, read as the reverse complement.
CGTGCGTGACGGGTCCCCAGGCAAGGGCCGGCTCGGGTATCAGCAGAACGAAGGCGAACAATGCGGAGGCTGCGACAACGATAAGCATCGTATGGTTCGCGCGCGGACTTCGCCCGGGCGAACCTTGTGACTAATCTTATGGACCGCCGAACGCCCTCGCCAGAGCGCCGTCTTCTTTTCGACACGCTCTGCGACTACGTCGAACAGATCCGCTCGGAAGGGATGGAGGGTCTGCCGCTCGGAACCACTTCGCCGGCGCGGATTGCCCAAACCCGCGAGCCTGCCCATCCTGAGACGCGGGAAACGGCCGCGATAGACGCGCCCGCCTCGGACCGAATCGTGCCAAAAACGCAGATTGAGACCGAGCAGATGTTCTCGCGCTACCCGGGACTTGAAAAGACCACGACCCTCGAAGAGTTGCGCGAGTTTATCGGCGATTGCGAGCGCTGCAAGCTTTGCAAATCGCGCACGCAGGTGGTCTTCGGAGTTGGAAATTCCAAGGCCGAGCTGATGTTCGTCGGCGAAGGCCCGGGCGCCGAAGAAGACGCGCGCGGAGAGCCTTTCGTCGGCCGCGCCGGGCAACTGCTCACCGACATCATAGAGCGCGGGATGGGGATGAAGCGTTCGGATGTCTATATCGCCAACGTGGTCAAATGCCGCCCGCCGGGAAACCGGAATCCCGAGCCCGACGAGGTCGCGGCGTGCGAGCCGTTCCTCGCGCGCCAGGTGGAACTGGTCAAACCCCGTGTGATCGTCGCGCTCGGGACGTTCGCGGCTCAAGCGCTTCTTCGCGTCAAGACGCCGATTTCGAAGCTTCGCGGCATCTGGCACGAAGTCGGCGGCGTGAGAACGATGCCGACGTTCCATCCGGCGTACCTTCTCAGAAACCCGGGCGACAAGCGGCTCGTTTGGCTCGATATCCAGGAAGTGATGAAGGAATTGGGGCGGCCTGTTCCACGCCGCGGCAAACCGTAGGGTGCGACCCGAAAAGGCTCGACGCCAGGATTCGAACTTTCGGGCGACGCTATTCGCCGCCTGCGCGGCGATTCTCGCGTTCGCGCTCGGACGAGCGAGTGCGCAGGCGAACGCTCGTCCATGGGTCGAACTGATCGAGATCGACGGCTCGATCAATCCCGCCGTGACAAACTACGTTGAAGATGCGCTTTCCGCGGCCGAATCCGGCGGCGCGAGCGCGCTCGTAATCCGGCTCGACACGCCGGGCGGCCTTTTAACTTCAGCCGAACGAATCGTGAAACTTCTGCTCTCCGCGCCTGTGCCGACGATCGTTTACGTGGCGCCGTCGGGAGCGAGCGCCGCGTCGGCCGGCACGTTCATCACCGAGGCCGCAAATGTCGCGGCGATGGCACCTGGGACGACGATCGGCGCGGCTCATCCCGTCAGCGAGACGGGAGGAACGATCAAAGGCGCGATGGGCGAGAAGCTTGTGAATTACACGGCGTCCTTCGCCAGAAGTATCGCGCGTGAGCGTGGCCGCAACGAGCAGTGGATGGAGGAAGCCGTCAGGCACAGCGCGGCCATCGGCGAGCATGAGGCGCTCGAGAAGCATGTAATCGATATTGTCGCGCCGGACCTCAGAAGCGTGCTGGTTCAGGCCTCGGGCCGCACCGTCGAGGTGCGCAGCCGCTCGGTCAAGCTCGACCTGGCCGATGCAACCGTCAGGGTTTACGAGATGACGCTCGGGCAGCGGATTCTGAACCTGCTTTCCGACCCGAACATCGTTTACCTCCTCCTGATGGCGGGACTGATCGGGCTTTACTTCGAGTTCGCGCATCCCGGCGCGATCTTTCCGGGCGTGGCGGGCGCGATCTGTCTTCTGCTTGCGCTTGCTTCCTTCCAGGTGCTGCCGGTCAACGTGTCGGGCTTGCTGCTGATCCTGCTCGGGGTTGCGATGCTGATCGCGGAAGCGTTCGTGACCAGCTATGGCATCCTGGGTCTTGGCGGCGTCGTCGCGCTGGTTTTTGGCTCGCTGCTCCTGATCGATACCTCGAAGACGAATCTCGTCGTCAACCGGCAGATAATTTACGGCGCAGCGGCCGCGCTTTCCTCGATTATCCTGAGCCTGGGCTATCTGCTCGCGCGTGAGCGGCGTAAAGTGGCGCGAACCGGCCTAGAAGCGCTGGTCGGCGAAGTCGGCGTCGTGCGCGATCCAATCCGGCCCGGCGCCGCGGGAACGCTTTTCGTTCACGGCGAGCTCTGGCGCGCGACCAGCGACGAGGCGCTCGGCGCGGGCGCGCAGGCGACGGTGGTTTCGGTGCACGGCCTCGAAGTCAGGGTCAGAAGAGCGGCGTGAGCATCGCGCCGGACGGGCGCGGTTTCGGAAAATCACGGTCGAAGGGAGGAGGAGCATGGCTCTTGGCGCGGGAATCGTTGTCTTCGTATTGGTCGTCTTCGTCCTGAGTGGGCTCAAGGTACTGAACGAGTACGAGCGCGCGGTAGTGTTCCGCCTGGGGCGTCTGGCGCCCCATCGCGGCCCCGGCGTCACCTTCGTAATCCCGTTTCTCGAACGGATGGTGCGCGTGGATCTGCGCACCGTGACTCTGGACATCCCGCCGCAGGACGTGATCACGCGCGACAACGTGAGCGTGAAAGTGAGCGCAGTCCTGTACTTCCGCGTCGTTGATCCGTCGCGCGCGGTGACGGAGGTCGCCGATTACCTGTTTGCCACTCTGCAACTCGCCCAAACTACGCTTCGTTCCGTCGGCGGACAGACCGACCTGGATGATCTGCTCGGACAGCGCGAAAAACTCAACGCACGCATCCAGGAGATCGTCGACGCGCAGACCGAGCCGTGGGGTATCAAGGTCACCCTCGTCGAACTTAGGAACATCGACCTTCCCCAGGACATGCAGCGCGCCATCGCCGCCCAGGCCGAAGCCGAGCGCGATCGGCGCGCCAAGGTGATCGCCGCCGAGGGCGAATATCAGGCGTCCCAGCGCCTGGCCGAAGCCGCGGAAATAATGGGCAAAAATCCGATCGCCATCCAGCTTCGCTACCTGCAGACGCTGGTGACGATAGCCGCCGAGCAGAACTCGACGATCGTCTTTCCGTTGCCGATTGAGCTTCTCGAGACAATTATCTCGCGCAGAAGCGGCGACACGCAGAAGGGATCGTGATTAACTTGATCGGGCAAGGAAGTGACGGTTGGCACGAATGGGCAAGCTTATCCTGGTTCGCCATGGCGAGAGTGTTGGAAACCGCGAAAGAATTTTCACGACGACGCCGGTTGATCTCGCGCTGACCGAGCTTGGCCGCGAGCAGGCGCGCCAGGCCGCGGAGCGAATCGCGGCCGAGTTCAAGCCAAGCCTCGTCGTGACCAGCTCCTACGTGCGCGCGATGCACACGGGGCAGATTATCGCAGACGTCCTTGGACTTCCGCTTGAGGTCGAGCACGCGCTCCACGAGCGCCTGATCGGCCAATTCATGGGCAAGCCCTACGACGCCGTGACGGAAGCGCCGGGTTACGATCCCAAGCGCCCCTGGCTCTGGAAGCCGCCCGAGGGCGAGAGCTTCGAGGACGTGTGCATGCGCGTCGGCCCGGTTCTCGACAGGCTTGCACGCGTCCATCGCGAGGGTGAGGTCATCGTGGTGAGCCACGGCGGCGTGATGATGTCGATGTGGGCGCACGTGACCGGCTCGTGGGAGGACGTACATGTTCCGCCCAACTGTGGAATCGTGCTGGTCGAGCATCGGTTCCCGCGCTACGAAAGGCCGCGCGTGCTCGGCGCCGAGCGCGGCGACGAATCGCCTATTTCTGGTTGAACGGCGACACCGCCGATTTGAGCGCGGACGGCATCGCGCCCTTCGGATCCACCGCGAGTGCGCGCGGATAGGCGATAAGCCCGTTTTGCTCGGCGGCTCGTCGGCCTGCGGCGCTGAACATCAGGCGCAGGAACTCGATTGCCGCCGCGCGGTTGGAAGGCCTTGCCGTCATCGTTGCACCGTAGGCGATCGGCGCGCCTGCGACTCGCCGCCGGTGCGGCCCGCTGCCTATCTCGACGCTCGCAGTCGCGTACGCGGCCGCGCGGGACAAGTCGCTGAGATCTATCTCGGGCGGCAACCTCAGCACCTTGAGATTCCCAAGCCGGGCGTCGGACGCGTAGCCAAAATAGTAATCGAGTTCGCCGCTTTGAAGCAGCGCAATAAGGTTGACGCTCGCGGGCCGCGTATTCGACCGCGGGCATCCTGCGCGTAGCTCCGCCGCAAGCCCGGGCTTGCGGTAATAGCGCTCGGCGAGCTTCCATACGATAAGCGTCCAGTAGCCTTCCGGGTCGCGCTCGGGGTCTGAATGCCCGTAGCGGACGCCCGGACGCAGAAGCACCTTGAACCAGTTCGCCGGCGTAATCTCCTTCGCGTAGCGCGAATGGCTCGTGTACAGAATCGCCATCGAGTTTCCCGCGAATATCGCCACCCACGGATCCACGCCGCGAAGCGGCGCGTCGAGCAGGCGCCAGTCGGCGCTCAGCAGGATGTCGCATGGCATCCGGAAGTCGGTGACCTTGCGAATCGCGTCGAGGCTGCCTGACGCTTCGGTATGCACGGCGACGCCGGGATGCGCCGCTTGGAAAACGCGGCTGAGATCGCGCACGTAGCCGGAGAGCGTCGAGGCCTGGAAGATCACAAGCGGCGGCGCGTCGGGGCGCCGGCCCGCGTCGACGGGCGCGGCGGCAATGAGTAACGCGACCGCGCCGCATAGGATAGAAATTCGCGGAAATTCGAAGAGCCTGGATTTCATTGGTAGCAAGCCGCGCGGGTGACGAGGACATCCGGATCAGGGATAACCTGTTAGTCTCTCATGCCGAAGCAAAACCTTTTCTGCTCAGAAATACGGGATTCTCATCGTGACCAACCACTGATGATTGAACTCGCGGGCTCGGGTCGCCGCAAACTGAAGGCCGGTGCCGAGCACGAAGTAGGTGTGCTCGGTCAGCTTGAAGCGGCCCGCGATGATGCCCGGTGTCAGATAGAGCTGCTGCTCGCCGCGAGTCTCGCCGTTTGGATAAGAGACCCACATCGTTTCGAATTCAGGCCATAGCGGCACCGTCAATCCGCCGAAATGGAAGCGATTTCCGTACTGAAAAGTGCTGTTCCAGACGATCGGAGTGCCAAGTTTGCCGGTTTCGCCGTCCGGAACGGTTGGTCCGATCGTCGCCTGGTAATCGAACTCGCCGTAACGGGTTTCAATCCCCTTGCCGAAGCCAATCAGAGGAGAGAACAGGTCGTGGTTCGCCGAAACGTACTTGTTCGAACCGGTCGCAAACGACGTGGAAAGCATGAAGGTGAGAACATAGTTGCCCGCGTCGCTCGGCGACGACAGCAGCCGGTACTTGAAGAGGAACGGCCAGTCGGCCCATCCCGAACTGCGCTCGTTCACCGGCAGATTTTTGGTGATGTAGGAGGGATTCCCAAAGATGAACTCGGTGTTCTCGGTGGGGATGATCTCGGTGCCCTTGCTCGCGTAAGTGAAAGTCTGCAGGCCGTGCGGCGCGAAACCGAACCCGTAATCGGTTCGAATTTCTTGCTGGAGCGTGGGTATTACGGTCACCAGGGGCGTCATCCAGTCCGGTTGCTCTTCCTCGTGCGTGCGATGAACCATGTTCAGCCATCGGTCGTACCAGTCCTGAAGGCCGACGAACGGCGAAGAAACCGGGGCGGGCGGCGGCGCCGCGGCGACCGGCGCCGATGACGGCGGCGCTTGCTGGGCCGGAGCCCAGGGACAGTCGGCCAGCAGAGAGGCCATGATGCCGGCAAGTAAGACAAATGAACGCAGGAAGGTTTTCATGGCACGCAGCGTTTATGCCATTATCGATGACAGAAGACAAGTATTATGGCCAAGCATGAAAACCTGATTAAGCGCGCGAGAATTGCCGCGCGACTCAACCAAATCGAGCTTGCGCGCCGCGCCGGCATCTCGCGCCAGGCGCTCGGCGCGATCGAATCCGGCCTCTATCAGCCGAGCGTCGCCGTGGCGCTCAGGCTTGCGCAGGAACTCGGCGAAACGGTCGAAAGCCTGTTCGGCGAAAGCCCAAGTCCCAGCGTCGCCGCGAATTGGGCGGGCGAGGGCCGCGCGGCGCCGCGCACGCGGGTTGCGCTCGCACGCGTGAACGGGCGCGTCGTCGCGATACCGCAGGCGGCTGCGGCGCTTTCGCTCGCGCCGGCCGCCGGAATCGTCGAGCGGGAGACGGACGGGCGCGTGTCGGTCGAGGTTTTCCGCTCGCAGGCGGAAATCGAATCGACCGTGCTGCTTGCGGGATGCGATCCCGCAGTCGCGATTCTTGCCGACTGGCTCGCGCGCCGGCGCGCTCCCGTGCGAGTCGCCACGCTTCCGTGTTCGAGCCGCGCGGCGCTGAACGCGCTCGTCGAGCGGCGCGTTCACGCGGCCGGGATGCATCTGCGCGACCCGCGGACGGGCGAGTACAATGTCGCTTTCGCGCGCCGGATGCTCGGAAACCGGCGGATGGTGTTCGTGAATTTTGCCTCTTGGGAGGTAGGTCTAGCCGTCGCGGCGGGCCTGCGTGACCGCATTCGCAACGTCGCCGATCTGGTTCATCACGGCGTCAGGATCGTGAACCGCGAGCAGGGTTCGGGCGCGCGTCTTGCGCTGGACGACGCGCTTTCGACGCTTGGCGTGAAGGGGCGCACGCTCCACGGCTACGAGCGCGAACTCGGCGGCCATCTCGAGGTCGCGGCGGCTGTCGGCGCGGGCGAGGCCCAGGCCGGCGTGACGATACGGGTTGCGGCCGAGGCGTATGGCCTTCACTTCATCGCGCTTCGCGAGGAGCGCTACGACCTGCTCATACCCGAACGCGAGACGCGGTCGCCTGCGGTCGGCGCGATGCTGGACGCGCTCAACTCCTCGGGCTTCGCGCGAGAGCTTTCCGAACTGTGCGGCTACGACACAAGCAGAACCGGGACGCTTATCGCCTCAGGCGCGCGAGCCGCCGGGCAGGACTGAATCGACGAACGCCGCGGAACGTAGCCTGCGATCGAGCACCGAGGAGAGAAACCGCGAGATCGCAAGCGCGGCGTCGGCGCCCGCCGGGCGCGTATCGTGCGCGTCGGCGAGACTCAATTCAGCAAGCCGCGCGAGCGAAACGGCGCTTTGACCTTCCAGGCGAAGCGCGCCCTCGGGCACGCCCGGCCGGCATCGCGCGCACACGATTCCGCCGCGTGACACGATGAAGTAGGCGGGCGCGTCCTCCGCGGTCGCCGCCGCGCACTGGCGGCATCGCGCGAACTCAAGCCCGAATCCCGCCCATCGCAGGAACTTGAGCTCGAAGCCCTGCCTGAGCGCGAGGCCCGCGCCGCGCTCGCTCACCGTCCAAAGCGCTTCCTCAAGCACGCGATAGGCGCCGCCGGCCTCCGCTCCTTCGGAGGTCAGCGCTTCGGTCAGTTCGAGCATGTAGCTTCCGAGCGCGATTTTGCCGAGGTCGTCGTCGATGTTGAACGGGCGAAGCTCGGCGCTCGCCTCGGCGCGCGTGATAAACACGAGTTGGCCGTGCGGCCGACGCCGAAAGTAAAGCATCGCGTGCGAGAACGGCTCGAGTTTGCGTTCGAAGCGCCGGCGCGAAGCCTTGGCGCCCTTGGCTATCCCGCCAAGTTTTCCGAAGTCCCGCGTGAGCAGGGTCACGATTCGGTCCGATTCCGAGTAATCGCGCGCCCTGAGCACGATGGCGGCGCTTGCTTCCTCGGCCGGCATCGCGCGTCAGCTTTCCTGCGTCCGGCGCAGCATCGCCTGCTGGATCTGTTTCACCTGCGAGCGCATCGCTTCGGCCGAGGCGACCGAGCGTCCGCTCTCGGCGGCCTCGCGCAGCAGGTTGTCGAACCTGGCGAGGATGTTCGCGATCTTGGTGTGGGCCTCGACCAGCGCGCGCCTGCGCAGTTCCTCGCTCTCCCAGTTGCGCTCTGCGTACTCCATGATCTCCTGGCTCTGGATCAGGAACTCTCGCGCCTGCTCCTCGTAGCCCTTGACCATGCGATGGATCGTGTCGCGCACCTTGGGCCGTTCCTCGGGGTCTTTCCAGAGCACGTGTTCGAGGAACATCAGGTCATCTTCGGTGACCGAGTCGCGCTCGAGCACGACCGCATGCGCGCGCAGTACGTCGAGCGCGTTTTTCCATCGCCGGTCCGAGACGATGATCTGTTCCTTGTGAAGCTCGCGTCTCAGTTCCGCGATCGTTTTCAGGATCCCCGCCGGAATCGCCGTGCGCTCGGCCAGGGCCCTCAGGGATTCTAGTTCGGCGAAAGCGAGCGTCGTGCGCGACTCGGCGCGCGAACCTTCGAGCATCTTGAGGAAGCGGAAATCCTCGACGATGTAATCGACCATGAAGCGCAGCATGAAGCG
>JAJYMR010000159.1 GCA_021786815.1 Deltaproteobacteria bacterium | reverse complement strand
CGCCCCATCGAAGCGGTCTTCGTACCGGCGCGAATCGAGCGAGGTCGCGCTGACGAAACGCTCGCGCTCGCCTTCGGCCTCGAACCTGAGCAGCCGCGCGACGGTTTCCATCCGCTCGCCGTCCGCGCCGACGCCCGCGATCAGATCGCCCACGCTCATCCCGTGGATTCCGCCCAGCACGCACTCGGCGAAATAACCGATCTGCCCCTCGCGATCGATCGCAAGATGCGGCTTCGTCAGCGCGATCGCTTCGTCGAGGCCGAGCAGGCGGTCCATCTCGCACTCGCGCCGGCGCGAAACGACCGCCGGGTCGCCGCTCGAATGATAGCCCGAGCCGATTGCGATTATAGCGACGTGCCCGTCGGCGAGCCGCACGGGATGGAAGATGTAGCCGGACGACGTGTAGCCGAGGATTTCACGGAGTTCGCGCCGGTAAGCGTCGAGGTCGAACGAAACGCGCTCGGCAATCGCGAGCAGAAACTCGGCAAGCGGCTTTCCCGCGCTCTCGGCCTTGCCGACCAGCCGTTCGAACTCGGCGGGGTCGTACTCTTCGCGCCGCGCAACCGCGCTGAACCATTCACGTTCGAACTCAAGAAGAATACCGCCGACCTCGCCGGCGCCTGCGCGTCCGACCCTCGCGCTTATCGGTTCGCGCGCGTCCTCAGGCTCGATATCCATCGCAAGGTAACTGCCGTGACTCGACGGCTTGGCAAGCCCGCGGCGCGCGTTGCGGAGCGCAAGCGGCCAGGCGTCGCGCGCGACGAGCCGGCTTCGTCCGCCCCGGCGTTCGGCCAGAAGCCCGTAGCCACTCAGCAGCGAACCGTAACCAGCGACAAGAACGGTCAGGTTATGGCTCAACGACGGGAACCGTCCGTTGGATATGGGCTTTCATGGCGCATCATCCGCCTCACAGACTCATCTGTTTATTATCCTAATGACGCACGGAACAAAGTTAAATGAGAAAAATCGAACCGCGCGCGTCGAGTCCGGTCGCGTTTCGGACTGCGCGCATATAAAGGCCGACCTGCTTGCGATATTCGTCGAGACGCGGCGCGATATTCGCGTCGGTCTTGAAATCGACGACCGTCCAGAGTTGTCGCGCGCCGTCGGTTTCGCGAAAAGCAAGGTCCGCGACGCCTTCCATCCGCACGCCGCCCTCGATTTCCATCACGAGCGGACATTCGCGCCTCGTCTCGAGACTCTTCGCCGCGCGCCGCATCAACGGCGCCGCGAGCGCCCGCTCGACCACCTCGACCGCGGCCGCCGTTTCGGCGTCGTCCGCGCCGAGCATCCTTGCTTCCCCGGCCGCAATCCGCGCAATCTCGTCGCGTCCGGCGTCGAGTGCCGCGCGCAGCATCACGAGATGGACCAGCGTGCCGAAGCGCGTGCCGTGCGGGCGTCCCGCGGTACGCGCAGTCTCTTCGAGCGCAACTTCGGCCATCTCCGGTATCGGGCTGTCGGATATCGCGGCGAGTTCGGTGACCGTGTTCACCCTTATCGAAGGCGCAAGACCTTGCGCGAGAGCCGCGTTGCGCCCGTCGCGCCATCGCTGCCACGCGCGGATTCCGCTCGTCGCGACGGTGCCCTCGCTGTCCGCTTCCAGAAGCCGCCGCTGCCGGAGCCCCATCGTTTCGCGCGCGTCGAGATTGAGAAGCGACGGATCCCACCAGACCACGCGATGGGCTCCGGCGCGTGCGCGATGCGCCCCCGGGGCGACGGATTTTTGCTTGAGCGGAGCCTTCTGGGGACGTATCAGCACGCTGTCGTCGCCGAACGCAGGGCATCCCGGCGGCTTTTGCATGAGCGGGGCGCGACGGCTTCCGTTATCGGGAAAAATTACGCGGTTCAGTCCGGCGAGCCATCCTTCGCGCTCCTCGTCGCCGACCGCGGGCACGATCAGCAGGTCCCGCGCGCGGGTCGCAGCGACGTAGAGCACCCGCGCCGCTTCTTCGCGATCTCGGCGCGCCTCGTCTTCGACGTGTTCCTGGAGTTCGACCGGCGCACATCCGGCAAGTTCGAGCGCGGCTAGCCTCGAGGCCGGCTCGACGTAGCGCGAGGGCTCGGCGCGCGTTTCCTTGCACGTGATATCGGCCATAAGAACCACGGGAAATTCGAGTCCCTTGGCGCGATGCACGGTCATGATACGGACGCCCTCGGTGCCTTCCTCGACAACCGGCACTTCGCTCGCCTCTGCGCGTTCGGCGCGCGCTTCGAGTTCGTCGACAAAGCCGCGGAAGGAGGTCGCGCCGCCGCGCGACTCGTAACGGCGCGCCATGTCCATCAACTTCATCACGTTGGCGAGCGCCTGCTCGCCGGTCGGCCAAATCGCGAACCCTCCGTGCGCGCGCGTCGCCGCGAGCAGGCGCGAGAGCGTGTCGGCGATCGGCCTTCGGTTGCGCCCGCGATGGAGCTCGCGAAGCAGCGCGAGCGCGCGGCCGACCTCCTTGACGGTTTCGGTCGCGTCGGCGGGAATCGTGCGGAACGGATGGGGACTGCCGAGCGTTTCGCGGAATTCGAGCAGCGCGGCGTCCGAAAGCGCGAAGACCGGGCCGCGAAGCGCGGCGAACACGAGCAGCTCGTCGTCGGGACGCTCGATGGCGCCGAGCAGGTTGCGTATCGCCTCGACTTCCTCGCGCTCGTTGAATGAGCCGCCTTTTACCAAAACGTGCGGGAGATGACGCGCTTCGAGCGCGCGAATATAAGGACGCGTGACGTCGCTCCCGCCGGAGTTGAGGCGCCGAAACAGGATACAGACGTGACGCGGGCGAATCGGCACGCGCTCTTCGGGCGCCTCGCGCTCGGTAACGGTCCATCCGCTCTTGGCGACGAGCCATTCGACAAAGGCCGCGACCGCCTCGGGCAGCGATTCCTCGATTCTCCATTCCGTAACCCGTCCGAAATCGCCGTAGGGCGCGGGCACCGGAAGCACGACCACCGAGGGCTGCGTCTCGACGCCTTCCCTGAAGCGCTCGAGCGCGACGTAGGCCGGTTGCGTGTCCGACTCCGCGGCCATCAGCGGAGCGAACGCGGCGTTGACCATCCCCTGGAGTTCGGGCGTCGAGCGGAAGCTGACCGTCAGATGCTCAACCGCGGCGCCCGACGCGGCGAGCCTTCGTTTGATCGATTGGTAAAGCGAGACGTCGGCGCGCCTGAAGCGGTAGATGGACTGCTTCGGATCGCCGACGATGAAAAGTTTGCCCGCAAGCGGACGCGCGCGCGTCCAATCGGATTCCTCGGGGTCCTCGGCGGCGAGCAGGAGCAGAATCTCGGCCTGGAGCGGGTCGGTGTCCTGGAATTCGTCAACGAAAATGTGGGTGAAACGCTCCTGGAGCTCGCGGCGCACAACCCGATTGTCGCACACCAGATTTCGCGCAAGCAGAAGCAGATCGAGGAAGTCGAGCACTCCGGCGCGCCGCTTCAGTTCCTCGTATTCGGCGACGACCGGCCATATCTCATCGCGCAGCAGCGGAGCGAGATTCGCTCCCGCGCTCTTGCGGAATCGCTCCAGCCGTTCGCGCAGCACCTCGCGCCGCTCGAGCACCTCGGCGCGCTCGCGCTCGCCGAACTTCGCGCCGTAGCCGCGCCATCCGAAGCGCTGGTTGACCTTGCCGCGCAAGAGACCGATCAGCACCTGTTCGAGCGCGTCGTAATCGCGGCCGCGCACGGGTTCGAGCCGGGTCGCCTCGGCGAGCGGACGCGCGATATTGTCGAGCGCAAGCGCGAGGTAGTCGTCGGGGTCGCCTTCGCGCGAAAGCTTGCCGAGTTCCTCGATTTCGCGGACCAGCGCGTCGATCTCGGGGTCGCGCTCGAACGGCGAGTGTGCCCACGGCGTATCGAAATCGCGCCATTCGCGAAGCTGCTCGGCGGCGGCCCGTGCGATAGGGCGCGGCCCGTCGCCGACGGCCAAATCGCGGCGCCTGAGCAGCCGGCGCATCCCCTCGCCCGGATTCGCGAGCGCCCGTTCAAACCATCGCTCGAAGGCAAGCTCGAACAGCGCCTCGGCGCTGTCCTCGGCCGCAACCTCGAACATCGGATCGACGCGCGCCTCGACCGGGCGCTCGCGAATCAGGTCGGCGCAAAACGAATGAATCGTCCCGATACGCGCCTCTTCGAGCTGTGGCAGCGCGCGCAGCAGGCGCTCGCGCGGCTCGGAGCCGAGCGCCGGGTCCTGGCGGACGCGTTCCATCTCGGCGCGAAGCCTGAGCTTGAGCTCGCCGGCCGCCTTTTCGGTGAAGGTGACGGCCACGATTTGCGCAAGGCGTGCGCGTCCCGACGCGACCGCCGCGATTATGCGGTTGACGAGCGCGGTGGTTTTGCCGGTGCCGGCGGCGGCCTCGATAATGAGCGTGGTGTCGAGGTCGGTACGGATACGCTCCCGAACGTGCTGGTCGGCCGGCGTCTTCATCGCATCTCGCGCAGCTTTCTTAGCGGCGCAAGCCGCGCCGGAGGTTTGATTTCGACCCGCCGCTCCTCGTACGGGCCGCACACGCGCCGATAGTCGCACCATCGGCATTCGTTCGCCGCAGGCGCCGCGGGCAGGAAGGCCGCCTTGAGGGCCTCGTCGAAGGTGCGGAGAAAGGCGTGGTATCCGGCGCGTGCGGCGTCGTTCATCGCAACCACGCGCTCCTCGTAGCCGCCCGCGGCGGTGCAATAGTACAGGCGTCCGGACTCGACTTTCGCGCCAAGGACCTGCTCGGCGGCAAGCGCGTAGAGAACCGGCTGGAGAATCTTTCCGCCGCCGATTACAAAATCGCGCGCCGCGCGAACCCTGCCGGTCTTGTGGTCGGTCACGCGAAGAACGCCGCCGCAATTGCGCTCGACGAGATCGATCGAGCCGCGCAGCTTGAGCCCGCCGTCCAAATCGACCGACTCGGGCGTGCTGGCAGGGTCAGCCTGTTCGCGCTCGGCAAGGCCGAAGGCCAGCTCGAAGCGCTCGGGACACCATCCTTCGCGCTCCTCGGCCGCGCGTCTCAGCCACTCCCTCAGATCGGCGCGAATACCGTCGATACCGTCGTTCCAGACGCGCTCGATCGCAGGGCAAAGCTCGTCGTGCCATCGGCGCGCGACCTGCTCGACTATCCGATCGAGTTCGCCGAACGCCTGCTCGAGATTGCCGTCCGTGACGGGCAGAGCGCGGCGCTCGCGAAGCATCACGAGCAGTTCGTACTGCATCTCGTGGGTCAGGCTTCCGCGCGTGAGCGGGTCTATCACCTCGATTGCCTCGGCGTCCTCGCGCGGTTCGAGCCGGAAAATCGCCTGGAGCAGGAAGCGGTACGGGCACGCGGCGAAATTCTGAAGCGCGGTCGGCGAGTAGGAGCGCGCGCCCATCTGATGGCGCGCGAGCGCCGCGACGGCTGCGGGCTCGGGATCGACCAGGCCATCCGCAGCGGTCCATCGCCGAAGCCATCGGCGCGCCCGGGCGCGAAGCGCGCGCGCCAGATGCTCGTTGGCGCCGAGGAGATAATGCGCCGCGCCGATCGTCGTATCGGGATTCCGATCGAGCAGGCGGTCAAGCACCGCAAGGTCGAACTCGGCGTCGTCTATCGCCTCTTCGGGAGTGCGCGGCGCGGGCCATCCGAGCCGCGTCGCCTGCTCGCACGAGGCGCGGCGCGCGAGTTCGTCGAAACCGGGAAGGCGGCCCTCGGCCGCGCGCAGCAGCTCGAGCGCATAGAACGACGGAACGCGCGGACGGCCCTGGTCGAGATCGACGCGCGCGTAGGTGAACATCGCGCGCTTCGTCGCCGCTCCCGCCGTGAGCCTCAGCGCAAGGCGCTCGGCGGCCACGCGCTCCTCCTGCCGCTTGAGCATCGGGCTTATCGCCGCGCGCAGGCGATCGGCCAGCAGCGGATCCTCGGTCAGCTTCTTCGGAAACATCCGCTCGGCGAGCCCCGGAACGATCACTACGTCGAACGCCATCCCGCGCGCATGGCCGGGCGGCGCAACGAACACTGCTCCGTAGCGCCGGCGCGCCGGAGGCCGTTCAAGACGGCCCAGGCGCTCCGCAAGCACGCTTCGGACCTCGTCGAGCCGGACAGGTCCAACCGGGCCCATCGGCTCCAATTCCGCAAGCGCGGCAAGAACCGGCTCGGCGTCGCGAATCGCAAGCTCAACCAGCGAGCGCAGCCAGGTGAGCCATTCGCTCCACGGGGCGGCGCGCGGATGCGCGGCGAGCCGGTCGATTATCGGAAGCGCGATAGTCTTCAGATGGGCGAGGTCGAGCAGGTCGCGCTCGAAGGCGCGGGCGCGATGCTCCTCGTCGGGTTCGAGTTCGGCGCATTTCCTTTTGAGTTCGGCTTCGAGTCCCGCAAGCCTTCGCTCCCATCTTTCGCGGCTGCCGATAACGGCCGCGTCGACCATCAGCCTTTCCCATCGCCACGGCGCGCGAACGGTGCCGTCAACGACCGGAACCGGATCGGTATCGGGCGGTTGGGTTTCGGGAATTTCAGGGTCGGGTTCGAGGTCGGAGGCCAGTGCGGCGCCGAACAGTTCGGTCGCCGGAGGGACAAAGCCGTCCGCGGGCGCGGCGCGGCCGGGCTCGGGAACCTGCGCGAGCGAGAGATATTCGGCGAAGCGGCTTGCCGAGAGATCTTCGGCGGCGCACGAAAGCATCGCGAGCAGCGCGCGTCCGCCCGGCTCCGGCCGTCTGGTCCCGGTCGCGAAGTAAGCCTCTATTCCGGCGCGGCCGAGCGCCTCTTCAAGATACGGACCGTAGCGGTCGCCCGCGTGACATAGCACCGCGATTCGGTCGAAGGGCACGCCGCTGCGCGCTTCGGCCTGGATACGGCGCGCGATCTCGACGCACTCGTGCATCTCGCCCGGTGCCGAAACCAGCGCAACGGTTTCATCGAGCGCGGCCTCCTGCGGCGCAGTCTCGGCAAAAAGATGCGTCTGAAGGCGTCCGAGCGAGCTCTCGGGCTCGGACACAACGCGCGTAATCCGCTCTGCGCCAACACCGAGCGCCTCCCGAAGCATCGTCTCGCTAGTCGAATCACCCGCCGGGACGGTCGCAAAAAATCGCGGCGCGCGAGCGCATAGCCTCGCCACGAAGTCGCGCTCGAGCGCCGTCTCGACTGCAACGTCGAGCATCAGGGTGGGAAGCCCGGAGAATCGCGGCGGCGGCGTACCTTCCAGCGCGTCAATCGCGGCCGCGAGCACCGCGGCGCGATCGGCAAGCTGGGCGCGCCTCAGTTCATGCTCGAATTCCGACAGCGCGGCCGCAAGCGCCTGCCCGATGGCGCCGCTCTGCGCGACCGCGTCCGGCGCGATCCGGTTGAGCCTGAGTTCGGCGAGCGTGCTCGCAAGCGCGCGCGGAAAGCCGGGCATCTCGATTACCGGCGTGAAATGCGCAAGCGCGCCGGTCTCTGAAAGCCTGCCGACCGCGCGGGCCGCGATCGCCTCGACCGCAAGAGCGCCCGCCGGAGCAAGCCCGTCGGCGCGCAGGCGCTCCTCGCCGAGCAGACCCGCGAGCCGGTTCAGGGTCAGGCGATGAAGCCCGAAGAGCGTTCGGCCGCCCGCCGCTATCGAACGAACGAGGTCGTCGGCGGCTTCGCGGCTCGGCGCGACAACGAGCGCCTCGGCGTCGCAAGGAAGCCCGCGGAGCCATCCGCGCGCCGCCTCAATTCGCTCGACTGCGCGAGGTGAGACGACTATTTCCCAAGGAACCTTCTCCATCCGTGCCCGACCGGCCGAATCCCCGCCGAAAGACATCGTTCACCCGTGCGGCGCCCGTCGGCAAGAGGCGGCGCGGGCGTGTTTCCACAAATGCCGGCGCAAGGCACTCGGACGGCTTTGCGGCGCAGGCGCGCGGACTCGACCCTTCAGGACAGGAAGACCGGATCGCCTATCCGAACCGTGCCCGGCGAATCGACCGACGCGAAGATTCCGACGTTTGCGCCATGATGATGCACGGCGGCGCGCAGAACCGCCATGTCGCGCGAGAGATCTTCCTGCGGATGAGTTGTCATCACGCATCGCAGCGCCGGCTTAATCCCCGTGATTTTCACGCCGTCCCCGACTTCAAGCGTGCCTTTCAGCCATCCGTCCTCAACGAAACCCGAGGCCCCGTCACCGGTATCGACGAGGATATTGGCGCGAAACCGGCGCGGTTCGAACGCGGAGCCGGGCGCGAGCCGGCGCAGATGCTCGAGCGTTCCGGTCGCGAGCACGTGAATCGCGGCCGAATCGAAGAAAGTGCCGTGCGCAAGGTTGAAGAAATCAGGCGCCCTCTCGGCGGTCATCCCAGGCAGGACGTTCTCGAAAGGAATGTCGCCAAAAACGGTACGGGGGTCGATTCCGGCGCGCTCGCCGTTGGGATGGGGCGCGCGTTCGAGCCGCACCTGATGGGAAAGCGCGGCCGAGATGACCTCCGACGCGTCGGCGTCGTCCGCGTGGATGACGCGTCCGCCTGGAAGCGTGATCCTGATCCGGGAACTTGCCGACGAACCGGGCTCACCCTCCCACTCGGCACAAAACGAGAGCATCGCGGCGAATTTCTTCGCCGTAATGATCCTTCGGTTCTCCATATCGCGCAGTGCCAGAGCGCGGTCGCCAAGCGCGCCCATTTTGGTGAGCGCAAGTTCGCGCACCGACTCCCCGAGCATCGACTTGACCGGGAAACGCCTGAGTTCCCCGACCCGTCCAATCTGACGTCGTTGCGCCAAAATCTCCAATCCCCGTGCGGCTACATTGAAACGGTTTCACCCGCTGCCCGCTTCGTCTTCGACCCGTGCCATGCGCCGGTCGTCGGTACTGCATGCGGGGAAGGCGGCGCGGGCGCGGCCGGAGACTCGGTGGGTTTGGGAGCCGCGGCGGGCGAGGGCGACGGCGAAGCCGGTGCCGGCGGCGTTGGAGTTGGAGTCGGCACCGATACGGTCGGAAGCGCGGATGTCGGCACCTCGGGCGTCGGGCTCGCGGCGGGTGAGGCTTCCGCGCCCGGAGCGGCAGGGCTCATCAGCGCGGTTCCGACTCCGTAGTTATAAACCAACTCGCCGCCAAGGGAGCCCGCGTAAAGGAGCGCAGCGCACGCCAGAACCGCGATCAGCAGGTAGAGCGGTCGCGAGCCGGCGACGAAGCCCAGGAAAATTCGCCACACCGCAAGCACGCCGAAAGTGATCGCTAGGTATTTTCCGAATTCGGCATGCAGATGCAGAACATGTTGCGCGTCGGGGCTGATATGCTTCCAGACGCGATTCGCTTCAAGGCTGCCGGTCTCAAATGACGCTGCCGCTGCAATCGCACCCAGCACCATCAGCGTGAGCGCCATGTACCTGATCCACTTATAAGTGGGCAAGAGGCTCCCGACCAGGTCGGTCAGCACCGCGATTATCAGCAGTGCCACCGTGAAATGGTCGACAACGGGATGAAGGTCCAAGCCCTGGACTAGTTTAAGAATAGCCTCCATCGAGACTCCCTTTTTGTGTTTACCTGCGCCGGAGAGCAGCCTCGACACCGCCTAAGCATGTGTCGGCATGCGGGCGCATCGTTCCGCATGTTATCGCAGACGATTTCTCGTCAGGCAAACCTGCAGGAACGGTCTTTCCGCATGAAAGGATGGGCCGTCAATCGTCTTCAGAGGCCGTTTTCGGGCGTCGGAGAATCCGTTGGCTCGGGTGTGGACGAGGGCGCAGGTGAGCCGGGTGCCGGAGTTGGTGAGTGCTGCTTCCGAGCAGCCGGCTCAGGCTTGGGCGACGCTGTCGGCTCCGGCGTTGCGGCGGAAGACGGTGCCGCGGTTGTCGTCGGCGAGGATGTGGCCGCCGATGTCGGCATCGGCGAAGGCGAAGCGGCCGGCGACGCTAATGGACCTGCCGCAGGCGTGGATTCAGCCGGCGGTGTAGGCGATTGCAAGGGCGCGGATGGTGTCGCAGCCGGCGAAGCCTGTGCACGAGGCGCAAAGATCTCCGTTGGTGTGCTCGGCGCGACCGGCTTGCGGAGGCTTAGCCTCACGTCGTTGCCCTGAAGCGGCGCCCAGGTGCGGGCGGTCAGGAAATAACGAATCGCGTTGACCGCGTCGAGGCCGCTCATCCGTGGATTCCATCGCTCCTGGAAGGTGAACGCGGAACTCTCGCCCGCCTCGGGCGGCCTGGGCGCCGTTGTCGCGGACACGGTCACGGACGCGCTTTGCGCGTCGCTCGCGGTATCGAGCGCCCGGAGATACCACTTGAGCACGGGCGGTTTGAGTTCGAAGAATACCGAAGCGTGCGGGCCGACGGCCTTGAGCGCATGTTCGGACTCCTCGGGCGTCGTCAGGGTTGTGGCCGGCTCCGTCCAATAGAGCAGCGCATGGCGCGCCCACGGCGCTTCGGTTGGATCGGGCGCGGTCCAGACGAAATTGTTGAGCACCTGCGCGTAAAGCGTCAGGAGCGCGAGCGCGAGTATCGGGTAGCGGACGAAACGCCACGGCGCCGTATGATGCAGCCAGTCTATCGCCGAAGCCGCAAGGATGGCTGCCGGCACAAGCGTCGCCACGATAAGCGCCGGACGGCGCACAGGCGTCCAAAGGAAAAAAGCCGCACTGGCCGCCATCCAGAGAAACGCCGCCACTGAAAGCTTCGAGCGAAGCCGAAACGCCAGCATCGCGAGCGTTCCAATCGCGGCCAAAGCCGCGACGAGAAACTCATAGAAGACGAGCTCGGGCAGGTAGAAGGAAATCCCGTCGCGAAAGTCCGGTGAGGCCCCGGCAATCCAGTTGCGGCTCGCTTCGGCGACGAGGCTGCCCAGAAACGCGCGCTCGAAAAACCCGGTTTCGAGCGCGTACAGAGCCGCTACCGCAACGATTATCCCTGCTATCGCGAGTCCGTGCCGGCGTTCCCACCACACGCGGAGCCTGACGCCGGCGTCTTTGACCGTTAGCGCCTGCCAGATTCCGAGGAACACAAGGATGACGGCAAGAATCGCGGCAGTAACGAGAGCGACCGACGCGGCCGAAATCGCAAGCGCAACGGCCACGGCGAGCCCGAGCGCGGTTGTGCGAGCGGGTCTTCGCGCGACGGCGCAAAAAAGCGCGACCGCAAGCATCGTGAGCGCAAGCGCGGGCACGACCGTGGAATCGGAGCGCGAGTAATAGGTAACCGTTGGCGACAGCGCCAGTATCGCGCCCAGGGCGAGCGCTCCGGCGCGACCGAGCTCACGCCGCAGCATCAGCGCCGAACCGACAAGAAGGACGCCGAGCAGCGCGGCCGGCATCCTGGCGGCCGCTTCGCCCGCACCAACGCCCGAAAACAGGAGCGACTGCGTCAAGGTGAACCATCCGGGAGCGATTGAGGGATGCGCTCCCAGGGCCTGCAGGGCTGCCAGAGCGCGGTCAGCTTCCGACTGGGCCATCGGACGCCCGCCCAAATCGAGGAGCCGGCTTGCGAAGGTCCACAGCAGAACAAGGAACCATCCGAGATGCTCCGCAGTGAGCACGTAAAGCGGACGGTCCAGGCGTTGCGCGCTCAGGTCACGCGCCGGCTCTGGCTTGGCGGGCTTAAGAGCGGCCTGGCTCTCGGCCTCGGCCCCCAACCTCCATTCGCCCGATTCGTCATCCACTCGCTGAGGCATTAACGGAAAGCCGTATTTGGCGATGAATCGATTGTCAACGCGGTGGCGCGGTCTACGGAAGGTTTTAGCTTTGCCATCGCGCAGCTATTCTTAGGCTCTCGGTGCGTGATGGCGGCGGCAAGACTCAGGACGCGAACGGTTCTCGGCGGCGTGCTTTCATTCCTGGCGCTGGCGGCGCTGATCGCGCTTTTCTTCGCGTACCGCGAACACGCCAGGGAGCTGCACGCGCCGCGCTTCCCGACCGCGGTCAGGCATCTGCCATACTACGCCTTCTGCTCGTTCTACCGGATGCTTGCAGCATACGTGCTGGCGCTGGTTTTTTCGATCGTTTACGGGCTAGCGGCCGCGCGTGGAAAAGCCTGGGAGCGGGTGTTGATTCCCGCGATCGACATAGCGCAGTCCGTGCCGGTGGTCGGCTTCTTTCCGGCAGCGGTTTATTTCTTTATCGCGCTCGGTCACGGCAGCCGGCTGGGCGTGGAGATGGCGGCGATATTCCTCATCTTCACGAGTCAGGCCTGGAACATGACGCTCGGCGTGTACGAGGCGGTGAAAACGATTCCGGGCGATTCCATCGAGGCTCTGGAGGCGTTCGGCGTCACCGGATGGCTCAAGCTGAAACGCCTGCTCTTGCCGGTCTCCGTACCCAAGCTGGTCTACAACTCTATCCTGTCGTGGGTCAGCGGATGGTACTTCCTGATCGCGTGCGAAATCATCACGGTCGGACCCGCCAAATACCGGTTGCCGGGGCTGGGAAGCTTCCTGATGGAAGCGGCGGACCGCAACCAATGGCTGGAATTCGTCGCGGGGCTTGCGATCCTGCTCGCGATTATCGTGGCGATGGATGCGATCGTGTGGCAGCCGCTTTCGCAGTGGGCGGAAAAGTTCCGCTACGAATTCGCCGCGGCGCCGCCGCAGGCCGCGCGCTCGCTGGTGATGCTGGAGGTGGTCGGCGCCGTCGGCCCGTTCGTAAGGCGTCTGGTGCGCGTGGTGCTTCATCCGCTGGTGTTTGCGTTTCAATCCGTGGGGGCGCGGATGCCGCGCTATCGACTCCGCGAGCATCACGCGATGGCGCGTCTTGCGCGGGTCTTTAGGGCTACGATGGTCGCGGCGGCGATCGCGCTCTTCGCGTGGGCGGTAGCCGAGGGCGCTGTGGCGCTGATTCATGCGCTAAGCCAGCCATGGCCCAGCGAAGTCCGCCTCATCCCCGAGGCGACCGTGCGCTCGGTGCTGCGTATAGTCGCGGCTTACCTGATCTCGCTCGGATGGACGGTTCCATGCGCGTTGGTGGCGGCGGAAAATCCGCGTTTCATGCGCTTCATCACGCCGGCTGCCGAGATCGTCGGCTCGATGCCGGCCACCGCGTTGTTCCCGTTGATAGTCGTCTTCGTGATCAACGTGACCGGCGAGATGAACCTGGCCTCGATTCTGCTCATCCTGACCGGGATGCAATGGTACGTGCTCTTCAATCTGCTGGCCGGCGTCAATCAGATACCCGAGGATCTGAAAGAGGCCGCACGTTCGTTCGGGCTTTCGCGATGGGAGCGGTGGCGAAAGCTGACGCTGCCCGCCGTGATGCCGTCGCTCATCACGGGAAGCCTGACCGCTTGGGGCGGGGGATGGAATGCGCTGATACTTTCGGAGTACTTCATTTACCAGGGGCATACGTACAAGGTGATAGGCCTCGGAGCGCTTCTGGACGAGGCAACCTACGGAAAAACGGAGAGCAACGTGATGATCCTGGTGAGCCTGCTCTCGATGGTGGGTGTAGTGATACTGTTGAATCGGATTTTCTGGAGGCCGCTTTACGGTATCGCGGCGGAACGCTACAGGCTCGATTACTGAGGGTCAGGGCTATGAATGGAGCAGAACCGCCACCATGCCCCTTCTCGAACTCAAGCACATCTCCAAGAGCTTTGCGCACGCCAAGGGCGTACTTCCGGTGCTCGAGGACATCTCGTTCTCGGTCGAAGAGGGCGAGTTCGTCGCAATAGTGGGACCGTCGGGATGCGGCAAATCGACGCTCCTCAGGATAATCAACGGCATCGTGCCGGCTACCTCGGGGCAGGTCCTGTACCGCGGCCGCCAGGTCGACGGAATCAACCTGGAATGCGCGCTGGTGTTCCAGTCGTTCGCCCTGATGCCCTGGCTCTCGGTCAAGTCGAACATCGAGATGGGTCTTGAAGCCCGCGGCGTCAATTCCAAGGAACGCGAGAGGGTCGTGAACTTCTACATCGACAAGGTCGGCCTCGACGGCTTTGAGGAGGCCTATCCGAGGGAACTTTCCGGCGGCATGAAACAGCGGGTCGGCCTTGCCCGCGCGCTTGCGGTCGAACCCAAGGTGCTGCTGATGGACGAGCCGTTCTCGGCGCTCGACGCTCTGACCGCGATCAACCTGCGCGAAGAGTTGCTCGACATCTGGCAGGCGCCCGACATGTCGGTGCACACAATCGTGATGGTGACGCATATTATCGAAGAAGCGGTCGAGCTGGCCGACCGCATCCTGGTCCTTTCCTCACATCCCGGCCGTTTGACCGCGGATCTCAAGGTGAACCTCTCGCGTCCACGTGACCGGCGCGCCGAGAGCTTCAACGCCCTGACCGACAAGGTCTTCTCGCTCATCGAGGAGCGTGCGTGATGCCTGCCGAGGCCATAAACCCGATCCCGGATTGCCAGCTCACATGGGTCTTCGGCCTGCTCGAAACGCTGGAGGACCGCGGCGGACGCGAGGACGGCTACAAGATAGCGCGCGACCTGAACTTCAAGTTCTCCGACCTGCTCAACGTGATGAAGGCCGCCGAAATTCTCGGTTTCGTCTCGACCCCGGCCGGCGACGTCGTGCTCGAACAATTGGGCAGGAAGTTCCTCGACAGCGACGTCAACGAGCGCAAGCTGATGGTGCGTGAGCAACTGAAGAAGCACGGACTGTTCGGCTACCTGGTCCGCCTGCTTCGCGCGCAGGAGGATCGCGCGCTTCAAAAGGAAGTTGTGCTCGAACATCTGGCGATGCTGCTGCCCAACGAGCCGCCCGAAAAGCTTTTTACGACCATCGTGAACTGGGGGCGCTTTGCCGAGCTCTTCGGCTATAACAAGGACGAGGATCGCTTCTATCTCGATCAGGAATGAGGCGAAGGAGACCATCCATGGCGACCGAGAGCGAAAAGCTGGTTAACGATTTCTGCGAGACCTGGAAGAGCCGCAACCTCGACCGGATAATGTCTTTTTTCACCGACGACGCCGTTTACCACAACATCCCGATGGAGCCGGCGCGCGGCAAGGACGCTATCCGCCAGGTCATCAATTCGTTCCTTCCGATGGCGACCGCGGTCGAATTCAAAATCCTGCGCTCGGCATCGTCGGGCAACGTCGTCCTGAACGAACGAATCGACGCCTTCGAGATGGGCGGAAAGCACGTCGAGCTGCCCGTGGCTGGAGTGTTCGAGGTCCGAAACGGCAAAATTTCCACATGGCGCGACTATTTCGACCTCCAGATGTGGACCAAACAGCTTTCCTAGCCGCCGGCGAATCCGCCATTGCACGGACTGGGTGACGCGATGGCCTCGCAGGCCACCCGCGCGATAATCGGCACCGCTGGTCATATCGACCACGGCAAAACCGCGCTTATCAGGGCACTCACGGGCCAGGACACCGACCGGCTCAAGGAGGAAAAGGAGCGCGGTATCTCGATCGACCTCGGCTTCGCCTACTTCAGCCTGCCCGACGGCACCCGCGCGGGCGTCGTTGACGTTCCCGGCCACGAGCGCTTCATCCGCAACATGCTCGCCGGCGCGCACGGCATCGACCTCGTCCTGTTCACCATCGCGGCCGACGACGGCGTGATGCCGCAGAGCGAGGAACATCTCGACATCCTGCACCTGCTTGGCACGCGCCGCGCAATCTTCGTGATCACGAAGAGCGACCTTGCCGACCAGGCGCGCGTCGCCGACGTACGCGACGAGATAACCCTGCTCGCCGAAGGCACCGCGTTCGAGGATGCGCCGGTCATCCCTGTCTCCTCGGTAACCGGGCGCGGGCTCGACGAACTCAGGGCGGAAATCGTCCGGCGTCTCGAAGGTTTTCAGGCGCGCCGCGCAACCGGCATCTTCCGCCTTCCGCTCGACCGCGCCTTCACAGTCAAGGGCCATGGCACGGTGGTCACGGGAACCGCGATGGGCGCGAATGTCACCGTCGGGCAGAAGCTTCGCGTGCTTCCCGGCGGCCACGAGGTCAAGGTCCGCGCCATCCAGGTCCACGGCGAGGCGGTTGAAAGCGCAGGGCTTTGCCAGCGGGTTGCGCTCAACCTGAGCGGGGCCGAGAAGCTGGAACTCCGGCGCGGCTTTGTGCTCGCCGACGAACGGCTCGACTTCGCGACTGAGCGGATGGACGCGATGCTCGAGATTCGGCCCGCCGCCAGGCGCGCGCTCAAGAACAACGAGCGCATGCGGCTCTTCATCGCAACCGGCGAAACGCTCGCAAGGGCGATTGTGCTCGAACCGTCGGGCTCGATCGCACCGAAGACGCGCGGACTGGTCCAGATGGTTCTCGACGAGCCGGTGGTCGCGCTCTCGGGCGACACCTTCGTCATCCGCGATGAGACCAACGTCCGCACCATCGGCGGCGGAATCGTGCTGAACCCGCTCGGACGCCGGGTTCGAAAGCCGCTTGACGCCTATCGCGAAAATCTCGCGACGCTCGCCTCCTCGTCCACCGCTGAAGCGGTGGAGGCGGTGCTCGACCTGCTCGAGGCGTTCGCCGCCTCGGCCATGCGAATCGCCCAGCTTCTCAACCTTCCGGTCGCCGAAGTTGAGCGCGTCGTGCGCGACGAACGGTTCATCCGGCTCTCGATGGGCGACGAGGAAGGCTTCACGACCCGCGCCAGGTGGGAAGCGCTGAAAAAATTCGTCCTCGACGCGCTCGCGGCGCATCACCGGGCGAATCCGCTTTCGCCAGGCCTGGAGATGGAGGCGATGCGCTCGCGCCTGCCCTACGACGTGAGCGCGCGGACTTTTCGCGCGCTGCTCGAACGGCTGGAGCGGGGAACCGACATCGTTCGCGAGGAAAGCGCGCTTCGCCTCAAGAGCCATCGCGTCACGCTCGCCGGCGACGAGGGCCGGCTCGGACGCGAGGCTGAAGCAGCCCTGCGCGAAGCGCGGTTTCAGCCGCCCGAGCTCAAGCAGCTTGCCGAGAGCCTCGGCCTGCGCGCGGCCGACCTCGGCAGGATCCGCACCGTGCTTTCCGCCCTCGAACGCGAGGGCAAGGTCGTGAAGATAGCGACCGATCTCTACTTCGAAAAAAACGCGCTCGCCGCCGCGCGCGAGCGCCTGCTCGACTATCTCGCGAAAAATCCGGAGATAACCGCGGCCACCTACCGCGACCTGCTCGGCGCTTCGCGCAAGTTCGCAATCGCCCTGCTCGACCATTTCGACCGCGTGGGTGTCACCACGCGCGTGGGCGACGTTCGGCGCCTGCGTGGGAAGAATCCTCCTGCGGCCTGAGTCCGTCCGAGGATCCGCGAACGGCCCAGTGGACGCGCATCACCCTCGTTGATACGCCTCGCGCGAGAGGGCTACCCTATAAATCCTGAATGGCCGAAAAGGACAACAATAATCCGTCGCGCGGCGAACTGGTCCGCCTGACGGCGCGGTGCAAAGCCGCGGGTTGAGCCGGCAAGCTGGGTCCGGAGGACCTGAGCGCGGTTCTATCACGGCTTGACCTGGGCACCGATCCCAACCTGCTCGTCGGCATCTCCACCGGCGACGACGCAGGGGTGTATCGTTTGCGCGACGACCTCGCCCTGGTGAGCACCGTGGATTTCTTCACGCCGGTGGTCGATGACGCGTTCACCTACGGCCAGATAGCCGCGGCCAATGCGCTCTCCGACGTGTACGCGATGGGCGGACGGCCGATAACCGCGCTCAACATCGTGTGCTGGCCGCAATCCGGGCTGCCGCGCGAAATGCTTGTCGAAGTGTTGCGCGGCGGGGCTGAGAAGGCGCGCGAGGCCGGATGCCTGGTCGTAGGCGGGCACAGCGTGGCGGACGAGGAAGTGAAGTACGGGATGGCGGTGACCGGAACGATCGACCCACTCCGCGTGATCCGAAACGTCGGTGCGCGCGTTGGCGACGCGCTCATACTCACCAAGGGTCTCGGCACCGGCGTGCTGATGACCGCGTTCAAGCGCGATCGGCTTTCGCCCGAACATTATCAGGCGGCGGTGCGCTCGATGGCGCGGCTCAACGCGAGTGCGTCGGCCGCGATGCTCGCGTACGACGTGCACGCCGCAACCGACGTCACCGGCTACGGGCTTGTGGGGCACGCGCTCGAGATGGCCCAGGGCAGCAGCGTGACAATCGTATTTGAGGAATCGGACCTGCCGCTCCTGCCGGGCGCACTCGAATGTTGCCGCGAGGCGATGATTCCCGGCGGCGGCAGGCGCAACCAGGATTTCTTCGGCCAGTACATGCACATCTCCGAGGAAGTTTCGCCGGATATGGTGACGCTCGCCTTCGACCCGCAAACCTCCGGTGGACTTCTCATCGCGGTGCCCGAGCCTGACGCAATCGCGCTGCTCGCCGACCTTCATCGCGCCGGCGATGCCGATTCGGCGATCGTTGGCCGGGTGGTCGAGCCCGAGGAGCATCCGCTCGAACTTGTATAATCGCCGCGAATGGGTTCTGCTTTGCCGGATCGCGCCGAACACGCAACCAAAGAGGCCTCCCGCCATGGATTTCTTCGAAGCCGCAACCACCACCCCGACGGTCCGCCATTTTCTCGACCGGCCGATTGAGCCAGGCCTTATCGAGCAGGTTCTGGCGACCGCCAACATGGCCCCGTCAGGCTCCAACGCGCAGCCGTGGGAGTTCGTCGTGGTGCGCTCGGCCGAGACGCGCAGAGAAATCCAGCGCCTTTACCAGGAGATGTGGGAGCCGTACAAGGAAACCGCAATTATCCGCGGTCGCAAGGAACTCTCGGCCCGGGCGATAAAGGCGCTGCGGGTCGGAGACGAATTTGCCGCCTCGCTTGGGGTGGTCCCGGTGCATATCCTCGTCTTTCTCGACCGGCCCAAGATGCGCGTGGAGAGGGGCAGCGCCGAGGATCTTCACAACTTCGGGGCAACCTACGGCTCGATTTTTCCCGCAATCGAACTGCTGATGCTTTCGGCGCGGGCGCTCAGCCTTGGCACCGCGGTGACCACGATGCTGAGCAACCGCGAGCCCGAAACCAAGCGTCTGCTCGGCGTGCCCGAGCAGTATCAGCTAATCGCGCTCGTTCCGATGGGATATCCGGCCGAGGGATTCAAGCGTCCGTACCGGAAACCGGTGTGGCCGAGGATCCACGCCGAGCGATGGGACCGGGCGTGGCCCCGTCCGGCCTCGAAGGCGTAATCACGCGCACCGCGAACGGTCTCGGCGACTCGGCGCGCCCGCGCCGCGGTTACTTGCGCAGCAGCGGTATCACCTCTTTGCCGAGTTGCTCGAGTTGCTCGTCGCGGTCGCGGGGATGGCAGATCAAATCCACGCCAACGTGTCGCACGCCCGCCTTGATGAACTCGGCGATTCGTTCGGCGACGTCGGCCGGCCGGCCCATCGCGGCGTACCTGCGCGCCGGCTCGCGAAAATCCATCGCGTAACGCTTGCTCAGCAATTCCGCCGCGACGTCGAGCGCCTGCTCGTAGCTCGGACCGAGGGTGACGAACAGGAACAACGACGTGCCGAAACGCTCGACCGTGCGGCCCGCGCGCGCCGCCTCTTGCGCGATAAACTCAAGCCCCTCGGCGTATCGCTTCGGCGTGACGACGTAGGGCATCCATCCGTCGCCCAGTGTCGCCGCGCGTTTCATCGCCGCCTCGGCGCGCCCGCCGATCCAGATTGGCGGGCCGCCCGGCGTCGCGGGCTTGGGCTCCATGCTGACCTCGCCGAAACTGAAGTATTTTCCGCGATGCTCAACCTTCGGCTCGGTCCATAGCCGCCTCATCACCTGGATTGCCTCGTTGGTGCGCCCGCCGCGTTGGCGCACCGGCACGCCACAGGCCTCGAATTCGCGCGGAAACTCGCCGCCCACGCCGACGCCGAAAATGAAATGCCCCGCGCCCATCAACCGGTCCAACGTCGCAACCATCTTGGCGACCGTGGACGGATGGCGCAGCGCAAGCAGGTAAACGCTGGTGCCGTAAATGAGGTTGGGGTTGAGAGCGGAAAGATAGCTGAGCAGGGTCAGCGGGTCCGGAATCGGCCCGGTGAAGGCGACATGATCGCCCGTCCAGAGCGAGTCGTAACCCCACGCGGTTATCGAATCGACCAGGCGCTTGGCCTGCTCACGATTGCTAACGCCGGCCGTGACGCCGAATTTAAGTTCCCTATCGAGCGGCAGTATTTGCCCCATGACCTTCCCTTCCGTCGCGCGGCTGCGACCCGGCCGCCATCGCGCGTACAACCTGAACCATGCGCGGCCGAATAGTCCGACTCAAGGCATAGTCAACCCGAAACGATTGTCAAACCTCGCGACGCGCGGCGTGCAAGGCTTGCACCGGTTCTACTTTTCGTTCGCGCCCATTTCGCGGTCGGCGCCAATGAGCCGTTCGACGAGCAGGCGCCGCCCGTGTGAATCCACCGGGCGCGACTCGGAGAGCGTCTCGATACAGGCGCGGCTGCGAGCGGAAATCGAAGCGAACCGGTCCTGCCAGAAGAGGAAATAACGCCCGTCGTGGTCCGAGCCCGGCCGGCAACTGAAATGGCGGACAGTCCAAATCCTGCGGTCCGCATAAAAGGCGAGATCGCAATCCGTTGGGCCGACATAATAGACCGTGTTCCCGGGCGGCACTGTGGCATCGACAACGCGGGCGAACGGCTTCAAGGTCTGCTCGCGCGCGAGCGCCGGGTTGAGCGCGCCGAACCAGATAAACGTGCCCGCAAGCGCGATCGCGCCAATCGCCGCGCAGCCCAGCGCCGGCCGGCGGTGAAACGTGAGCAGAACCGCTGCTGCGGCGACGATCCAGCCGCCAGCCCACAGCACAAACGCCGCGGTCGCTTCGCGCGCCATCCCGAGCAGGATGGTGAGAAATCGCCGGTCGGTGTGATGCATCCGCGCAAGGAGCCACGCGGGCGCTCCATTCATCGCCAGCGCGAGCGTCACGATCACTGCGGCGGCCACCGCGACCGCCACAGCGGCACTGGCAAAGTCAAACATCCCAAGAGCGCTGCGCCATTTGAGACGCCCCGTGATGCGCTCCTGGAACAGCCATCCGGTGAGCGCCGCAATCGGTGGAAAGGCCGGCAGGATGTACACCTGGCACTTTCCGGCCGAACTCGAGAAGAAGCCGAATATCGCCACGAACCAACACGCGGCGAAGAGGACCTGCTCCGAAAGCGCCCGCCGTCCAAGCCATAACGCCGCGGCAAGCGCGGGAAAATACAGACTCCACGGGAGAAATCCGCCCAAAAGGCGCGGAACGAAATAGTAGAACGGATGCTCGCAGAAGCTTTCGGTGCCAGTGAACCGGCGCCAGAGGATAATCGAGATCTGCCATCTGAAGAACGCTTCGCCGCCTTTCACGAGCGCAGCCGCATACCATACCAACGCGACTGCGAGCCCCGCGCCGAACGCCGCTATCAGGCCCGGGCGGAAAAGCTCTCGTATCCGGCGCCGTGTGGCGAGATAAAGCGCGACGACCAGGCCCGGCAGTACCAGTCCGAGGAAGCTCTTGGTCAGCGTGGCGAGGCCCATCAGCACCGCCGCACCGGCGAGAAACCCTGCTCGCCGCCGCGTCTCAGCACTTGCGAGCGCTCGTTCCAGGCAGACGACGGCACCCGTAACGAACATCGCCAACATCGCGTCCATCCGCGGCTGGCGCGCCGCGTCGCTCAGGTAGCGCGAGGTAAGCAGAGCGACGAGCGCAAATCCGCCCGCGCCCACGTCAACCGTCGCAGCGAGCCACAGGAACAGGATGGCGCAGGTAGCCGCGCCGGCGAGGAGCGACGGCAGCCTGAGCGCAATTTCGTTCCATCCAAACGCTCGTGCGGCGAGCGCCGCCGCCCACTGGTAGAGCGGCGGGACCTCCACCATCCTGCCCGGCTGGTAATATGGCAGGATGATATGGCCGGAAAGCACGCTGCGCACCGCTCCGGATTCGCATACGCCAAGCTCCTTGGTGAAAGGAGCGCCGGGCGCGAGCGCAAATAGAAACGCCAGCGAGAAAAAAAAGGCCGCAACCGACGCTGCGGCCAGGCGCGCTCCAGAGGCAGTGCCATTCTTCGGCCTCGGCCCCGTGCCGGGCTCGAGGTAAGTCAACTCATGCACGCCGACA
>JAJYMR010000108.1 GCA_021786815.1 Deltaproteobacteria bacterium | reverse complement strand
TGCTCGACCGCGACGAAGGCGCCTATCGCGTGCGCCTGTGGGTCTTCAAGAACTTCGGCGTCGGTCAGAACCGGCGCCCAGATGAGACCATGCCGATCGAGGATCGGTCCCCATTCGGAAAGCGGGTGCGTCGCAACCATCGAGCTTATTTCTTGCGCCAGGACACGATTGTTCGCCCTGCGCGTGGCGGAATCCAAAAAGCGCGGATCATCCTTCCAGTCCTCGCGCCCAAGCGCTGCGCAGAAATCCGGCCAGTGCCGGTCGGCCTGAGGCATGACGAAGTAAATCCATCGGCCGTCCTGGCATCGATAGCGGTTCCACATCGGATTGGTCGGCTCGAGCCGGCTTTCAGGCGAGGGCGGACGGCCGCTTTGAAGCCCGATCGTGAGGTCGGTCGCGTTCATCCAGAGCCCCATCGAGAACAGCGAAATCCGGACTTCGCATCCGCGCCCCGTCTTCTCGCGCCTAAAGAGTGCGGCTGAAATAGCGCCGGCAAGGCCGAGGCCGGCCGCGTGATCGATCATGCCGGGGCGCTGAGCGGGGGGCGCTTCGCCGGGTTCCGCGATCGTCGCCATCAGACCCGAGCGCGCCCACGCCGCGGCGTAGTCGAAGGCGGGGCGGTCGCGGTCCGGTCCTCGATGGCCGTAGCCGTTGAGCGCGGCGTAGACCAGGCGCGGGTTTCGCGCCGAGAGCGAGGCGTAGTCGAGCTTCATGCGGGAGAGCGCGTCGGACCGCAGGTTGGTGATGAACACGTCGGCGCGCTCGATGAGCTTCATGGCGATTTCGAGGCCCTCGGGACGGCGCAGATCGACGGCGACGGAGCGCTTGTTGCGGTTGTCGAGTTCGTAGGGCGGGCGCACGCGCACCTCGCCGTCGCCCATCGCGCGCGTGGTCATTCCGCGGATTGGATCGCCGCCGTCGGGGTCTTCCAGCTTGATTACGGTGGCGCCCCAGTCGCCGAGCACGGCCGCGGTCGACGGGCCGGCCACCCACATCGCAACTTCAACCACACGCACGCCGCTAAGCGGTCCTTCCATGCTCTTTGCGCCTTCTTCGACAAAGTTCCGCTGACCGCGCCTGACGGGCAAACCGGCAGCGTACCTTTGGTAGCAGGCTTGAGCGGGAAAGAGAACCGCAGCCCTAAGGCAACTCACGCGTCACGTTACGCCGGGCGTGCGCCGGCGAGGTTCAGGCGCGATGCGGGCGCAGGCGGCCGTTGCGCCGATGGTTGCGGCGGCGCACGCGATTCACCGTAAGGCGCTGCACGCGGCTGGCCTCCTTGAGTCGCAGCCGAAGCGGCGAGTGACGCTCATCGCCGGAGGAAGATATGATGCTGGCGATACGCCATCGCAGTGCGTCGGCGTCGATCTCGAGCGCGTCGCAAACGCCCTCGAACGAGAGCGGGCATCGCACGCCCGAGGCGAAGATCCAGTTGCGGGCTTCCGCGAACGAGTTTCGTTTGCGCACGCTGGCGGCGCGGCTGCCGTCTTGCACGATATTGATGGCATCGGCAAGCACGGCCAGCATCAATCGCTGTTCGCTCGTGAGCACGCGCTTTCCCATCAGATCGAAGAACTGGCTCTTGAGGATGACGTCCGGGAAGGGCCGTTGCTCGGCGGCTTGATGAGACGAACTGGCAGGCAACATCGGACTAGCCCCTATGCTTTATCCGGTCTCAGCGACCGGATGTTACGTTTGCATAAGCGGAGCACCCCGCCTATGCGTTGTGCACTTATGTAGGTGCGAGGTTTAAGAACACTAGTCGAGTCTAAGGTGCTTTGCAAGCGAGGCGAATATTTTGGAATAGAGATGGCGACTCTTAGATAAGCAAGGCTTGCAAGTCAGTCGCGAGAACATAAGAAACTGCGCTTCCTGTTCGCCAGAGCAGCCGAAATCATCATCCGTCCGATTCCCTTGCAACAACCGGCGAACCCGGATGGCTTGCGGCTTGCGCGGCCAAAAAGGGGGGCAGTCTTAACGTCCGGGTGCAGCAACGCGTATGTCGCCTCGGAATTAATCTGGTATAGTGTGCGCCGAAAAGCTCGTGTTAAGCGCTTCGCGGCTGTCGAGGGTTTCCCGCTCGGAAATCCGAGCGCATTGGAAGAGCCCCGATGAGCCCGCAGCGGAATGGAGCGACACAAGTTGGCTCGCAAGACCCGTCAGATAGATATCGGCGGCACCAAGGTGGGCGGCGGAGCGCCGATCGTGGTGCAATCGATGTGCGCCACGCGCACTGCGGACGTTGACGCAACCGTAAAGCAGGCGCATCAGCTCGCCCAAGCCGGCGCC
Organism: Deltaproteobacteria bacterium; assembly: GCA_021786815.1. Taxonomy (GTDB): domain Bacteria; phylum Desulfobacterota; class Binatia; order Binatales; family Binataceae; genus DTIX01. Next base: position 1,667 of record JAJYMR010000108.1, on the reverse strand, counting down.
GGCATCGTGCGTATCGCGGTCGATAACGAACGCGAGGTGGCTGCGCTCAAGGAGATTCGCGCCCAGACCGAGGGAATCGTGTTGTCGGTCGATCTGCAGGAGAACTACAAGCTTGCCGACAAGGTCGGGCCGTATGTCGACAAGATTCGTTACAACCCTGGCCATCTCCATCACATCGAGAAGTCCAGGACGATCGAGCAGAAGGTGCGATGGCTGACGGAGGCGGCGCGCGACAACGACCTTGCGGTCCGCATCGGCGTCAACTGCGGGTCGGTCGCGCCGGCGTTTTTGGAGAAGTACCCGGGCGACCAGTTGAGCGCGCTAGTCGAATCCGCGGTCTATCACTGCGAGTTGATGAACGAGTACGGGTTCGACCGTTTCGTCGTCTCGCTGAAGGACTCCGATCCCGTCAAGGTGCGTGAGGCGAATCGCCGCTTCAGCGAGCGCAGGCCCGACGTCCCGATCCATCTCGGAGTTACCGAGGCCGGACTTCCGCCCGACGGGATAACCAAGACACGGATTGCCTTCGAGAAGCTTCTTGCCCAGGAAATCGGCGACACGCTTCGAGTTTCGCTCACGCTGCCGAACGAGCGCAAGCACGAGGAAGTGCTCGTCGGCCGTCAGATAATCGACGACGTGGCCGCGGGCCGGTTCGTCTCGGTTCCCGATTTCGGCACGGGCCTGAACATCATCTCGTGCCCGTCGTGCTCGCGCGTCGAGAACGAGAAGTTCGTCGAACTTGCGCAACAGGTAAAGGAACTGACCGCATACGCGGCCAAACATCGGATTACGATCGCGGTGATGGGCTGCAGGGTGAACGGTCCGGGCGAGACCGACGACGCGGACTTGGGGCTATGGTGTGGTCCGACCACGGTGAACCTGAAGAAGAAGGATCACAAGCTCGGCAACTTCAAGTACGACGAAGTGCTCGCGCGTCTTCGGGTCGAACTCGACCGCCTGGTCGCGGAACGTTCCGCGCAATCCAACTGAGCCGGGTGAGCCGCGCGCTGAAGGCTCCCGATAGTCCCGGCTTCGGCGCCGATGAGCCGATTACGCAAGAATTGGCAGGTTAAGCGGCGGCGCGCGGCTTAGTTCAGCTTCAGGCCGGCGGCGCTGCCATTCGTGGGTCCATTTCCGGTTCCACCACTGTTGGTGCTTCCACCGGCGTTGCTCGAGGAGCCGCTTGCCGCAGCGCCGCCGGAGGGTTCCTCCTCGCTACCGATGCTCTGATACGGCCCGTAATAATTTGCTTGGCGCTTGATTTCCTCGTAGAGCAGGACCACTCCGGCGAAGCCGAAGGTTCCGATAGCAACCGTCTGCGCCATCGAATACTCGGGGTGCTGCGAACCGAAAAAGGCGCCTGCTCCGGCCCCGATAAGCGCTGCTGCTCCAGCCATTTCCAGTTCCGTACGGGTGGACACCGGCTGCGCCGAGCATCCGTAGAACAAAAACAACCCGGCCAGCATCGTCGCTGCCGTAGCGCGGCGAAATTTCATCCCGCCACCCCCCTTCGAGACCGCGGTTTGCCCGGCAATCTCACGCAAATCCGGTTGTCTCCTCAGTGTCCGCACCGATACGCCGGCGCCGTATCGCGTGCGATGTCGCAGGCCGTCGAATGATTGCACGCCGTGAATCGCTAAATCCAGCTTGTGGAGCGACTGCCACTG
>JAJYMR010000357.1 GCA_021786815.1 Deltaproteobacteria bacterium | reverse complement strand
ACGAGCCCGACGCGCCGTTCATCAGCCCGCATGACTATCCGGAGCTTTCGCTCGCCACCACCGGCACGCATGACACGGACACGCTGGCGGTATGGTGGCGCGAATGCCCGCTTGAGGAGCGAACGAGTTTTGTGCATGCGCTCGGTCTCGACGGCCGCGTGCATCCCGAAGCTCCGCTCAAGGACGCGGCGCTTGACGCCGTAATCGAGGCGCTTTACGCCGGGCGCTCGATGGTGGCGATTCTGCCAATCCAGGATCTGTTCGGATGGGAAGCGCGCATCAACCGCCCGGGAACCATTTCCGCGACCAACTGGACCTACCGCCTGCCGCTTGCGCTCGAGCGGATGACCGAGAGCGGCGCGATTCGCAAGCGCCAGCGCCTCCTGCTCGATATCGCAAGACGCACAGGGCGCTTCGCCGCGCAGATGAGTTCCGGCGCGGACGAGCCCTCCCGCGGCGGGATTCAAGCGTGACGGGATGCAACCGATAGTCGGCCGGCGGATGCCGAAAACCGTCGCGCGCGGAAGCCGCCCGCGTGTCCTTGCGGCCTGCGCGCTCGCGATTATCGGAGTCGCGTTCGCCGGATGCGGTCCGGCGGCCGAACATGGCAAGCAAGGCGCTCGGGCGGCAGCCGCGCCGCCTCCTCGCGCCGCGATGGCGCCAATCCTCGCCCATTCTCCGTTCGCGATCGCTACCGGGCCCGACGGACGCTTATGGTTCACCGAATACCAGGCGCCGTACGTCGGGCGGATGACGCCGGAAGGCGAGGTCAAGAGTTTTCGCATCGCGGAGAACGGCTTTGCGGAGAGAATCACCGCGGGGCCCGACGGCGCGCTGTGGTTCTCCGAGCCGTCGGGCAACCGGATCGGCCGTATCACCGTCGAAGGCCACGTAAGCTACGCGAAACTGCCCGAGCCCGGATGCGGTCCGGCGGGAATCACGGCGGGCCGCGGCTACGTCTATTTCTCCGAACATTCGGCCGCGAGAATCGGAAGGCTTTCACCCGCCGGCAAGCTCACGGAGTTTGCGCTGGCGGCGGGAAGCGGACCCGGCGCGATAGCGGTCGCGCCCGACGGAAGCGTCTATTTCGCCCAGGACGAGGCCAACAGTATCGGAAAGCTCTCGACCACGGGCAAAATCACCGTGTACCCGATTCCGACTCCGGATAGCGTTCCCGGCGGACTTGCGGTCGACGCGGGCGGCGACGTTTTTTTTACGGAACTCAGGGCCGCGAAGATCGGAAAGCTCACGCCGGACGGCAAAATGACGGAATTCGAGCTCCCCCTGAAGGATCCGCCGCTTTCGATCGCCGCCGGTCTCGACGGGAATCTATGGGTCACCGCGCCGCGCGGCCATGTGGTCTATCGCCTCACTCCGTCGGGCCAGGTGAGTATTTTTGGAGGCGCAAAGTCAGGTATCTCGCCGACCTTTATCACGCCCGGCCCTGACGGGAATCTCTATTTCACGGAGCCTGCCGGGCTGATCGGGCGCATCACGACCGCGGGCAAGATACGCGAGTTTCTCCTTTCAAAGTGACTTGGCGGAGGTGCTCGCTCGCTCCTGTTCGCCTGCGGGAGTTTTGAGGTATAAGCGGGTTGGCCTGCGCGCGGCTTTGTGCAGCGTGCGAGCCGTCGCCAGAGATCCGCGGGATTCCGGCGATTCGATTTCGACTCAAAACCGCAATGGAGAAGGTGAGCAATGGGCAAGCTCGACGGTAAGGTCGCCGCCGTTACGGGCGGCGGACGCGGTATCGGCCGCGGAATCTGCAAATTGATGGCCGCGCACGGGGCTGCGGTCGTGGTCAATGATCTCGGAGTGACGGTTGCCGGCCAGAGGGAGACAACTTCGCCCGCCGACGACGTGGTCAAGGAAATCAAGGCGGCCGGCGGAACCGCCGTCTCCAATCATATGGACATCGCGACCGTCGAAGGCGGCGAGGGACTCGTCAATCAGGCTATCAAGGAGTTCGGCAAGCTCGACATCCTCGTCAACGTCGCCGGTATCCTGCGCGATCGGATGATTTTCAACATGAGCGAGCAGGAGTGGGACGATGTGATCCGGGTCCATCTCAAGGGCCATTACTGCACGATGCGCCCCGCGTCGGCCCATATGCGCGAGCGCAAGTACGGCCGTATCATCAACTTCTCCTCGAACTCCGCGCTCGGCAGTCCCGGACAGCCGAACTATGCTGCGGCCAAGGCGGGAATCCTCGGCCTCACCTACAGCAGCGCGGTCGGGCTTCAGAAGTACGGCATCACGGTCAACGCGATCATGCCCGGAGCGGCGACTCGCATGACAGATACGATTCCGGCGGGCCGGATGCCGGGCGTGACGGGGGTAACCAGCGAAAGCGCGGAAGGCACGCCGCGCGATCCCGCAAACGTCGCGCCGATCGTCGTGTACCTCGCGAGCGACGACGCGGCCAACGTAACCGGGCAGTGCTTCGGCGCCTACGGCTACCGTATCCAGCGCTACACGCATATCGTTCCGGACAAGGTCATCTACAACAACGGTCCGTGGGACGTTGACAAGCTCGCCGAGGTCTTCAAGACCACCCTTGGCCTCGATCTGATCCCGCCGCGGATGTAAACCGCGCGCGCAGCCTCGAAGGCGTGCCCGTTCGGTCGCGACGCTCCGCCCGGGCACGCCTTTGCCTCTGTCTCCCGCCCCGGCGCGGCTTGTTCGGCTGCGCGTGGCTGCCTATGCTTCATCGGCAGCGATGGAGGACTGGAACCCCGAACTCTACAACCGCTTTCGCGCTTACCGCGCGGAGCCGTTTCTCGCAATTCTCGAGCGCCTGTCGCCGGGCCGCGACGAACGGATAGTTGACCTTGGATGCGGCAGCGGCGAGAACACGCTCGAACTCGCGCGCAGAGCGGCGGACGGCCGTGTGCTCGGGCTCGATTCCTCGCCCGCGATGATCGAGGCGGCGCGCGAACTGTTGGGCCGAAGCGAACCGGCTCTGCGCGAGCGCGTCGGCTTCACGGTCGGGGACATCCGGGAATTCCACGCCGACGGCGAATACACGCTCGTTTTCTCCAACGCCGCGCTGCAATGGGTTCCTGGCCATCGTGAAATATTCGCCGCGTGTCATCGCGCGCTCACGCCCGGCGGACGGCTCGTGGTGCAGATGCCCGCGAACGATCGCGAGACCACGCAGACGACGTTGCTTGCCCTTGCGGCCGAAGAGCCGTGGCGCGCGATGCTCGGTTCGGTGAGCGTGCCTTCGCGCTCGGTGCCCGGTCCGGCGCATTATCGCGCGATGCTCTCGGAACTCGGCTTCGAGCGAATCGATTGCTACTACCGGACGTTCGAGCATCCGATGCGAACCGTAACGGAGATCGTCGAATGGAGCCGCGCGACGACGTTGAGACCGTTCCTGCGCGCGATTCCCGAAGCTGAGCACCCGCGCTTCCTCGACGCGCTCGCGGCCCGGCTCGCGGACGCCTACGGCACTTCGGGGCCGGTTGCGTTTCCGTTCCGCCGCCTGTTCATCTGGGCGTCGAGGCCGGCGCGTTGACGCGATGGCGCGGCTTGCAAACCATGCCTCGCTTGTCGCGCATGGCGGCGCGGGCGTGGCGGGACCGCGCGAGGAACGGTCCGAGCGCCGGCGCGGGATGCTCCAGGCGATTCGCGCCGGAGCACGAGTGCTTCGTCAGGGTGGAAGCGCGCTTGACGCCGTGGTTGCCACGGTAGCAGCGCTCGAGGACCATCCGCTTTTCAATGCCGGCTACGGTTCCGTGCTCAACACCGAGGGCGAAGTCGAGATGGACGCCTCGGTGATGGCGGCGACGCCCGATGACGGGCAGCCCGGCGGGTTCCGGCTCAGGGCGGGCGCGGTTGCGGCCGTAAGCCGCGTACGAAATCCCGTGATGCTCGCGCGGGCCGTGATGGAAAACACCAAGCATCTCCTGATGGTCGGGCGCGGCGCCGAGCGCTTCGCACGGCAGGCCGGAATCCGGCTCTGCCGCGCCGAGGAACTGATAAGCGCGCGGGCGCGCAAGCGATGGCGC
>JAJYMR010000103.1 GCA_021786815.1 Deltaproteobacteria bacterium | reverse complement strand
CACTTCGGCGGGCAGTGTCGCGAGGCGGCCCGCGAGCTGCCTGAAGACGTGTCCTTCCAGGTTGCGCATCGATTGATACGTCGAACGCTGGTAGAGGCTCGAATACGGCTCGGGTGCAAAGTTCGGGTCTTCTTTTTCCGAAGCCAGGGCGAGATGAAGTTCGGCGACCCTTCGTCCCATCAGCCGCGCCGCTTCCAGGTAGGCGCCCGCCATTGACCCGCTCTGTTCATCGGGCCCGAACGCCGCGAGCAGCTCGACGAGACCGCCCGCGGGAATCGACGGCGGTTCCGCGCGCGCGGCCGCAGCGCGTTCAAAGTAGTTGCGAAGCTCATGGCAGGTGAACTCGAAGGCGTCGCCGTGGCTCGGCACGAATCCATGGAGTATCGCAAGCGTGCGCGGCGCGCTTCGCCCGGCGCGGTACTCGATCCATCCCGCGACCGGCGGAGTGCGGGGAAACGCGGCGCGCTCGGTCAGGAAGCGTCCGAGTTCGAGGTCGGGGTTTATTCCGGCATCGAGCCGGCGGAACAGCTTCAGGATTAGGCGGTCGCCGTAAATGATGGACGAGTTGCTCTGTTCCACCCTGAGCACGCGCGCGTCCAGAGGCTCTTCGGGCGCGCCGCGCAGTTCGTGATAGCGATGGGTGGGTGCGCTCTGAATTTCACCCGCCGCGCCTTTGATGCGCCGGCGCCGTTCCATCAGATCGAGCATCGCGCGGCAGAGACCGGGTTCGCCAATCGCGTCGAGCAGGATTCCCTCGGAGTCACCCCTGCGCGTCTCGGTTCTAACCCTGGCGATCACGCGCTGCGGGTTGGCGGCGCGCACCTCGCCGGCGCGCTCGCCGGTCACGACCGCAAGTGGCATCGCGTACATCTCCGGCTCGCCTGCGGCGTATTCCACCCCGATCATCGCGACACAGGCATTGTCCGGCGCGCCGGGAATCTGGAGCACGTCCGTGACGCGCACCGTTTTGAGATTGCGCGCCTTGCTTCTGAACCATCGGCAGTGCGGCAGGTATTCCATCAGGGCGCGCTCAAAGGGTCCGCGTGAGCCGCGCGTCAGGTAGGCCTCTAGTGGCTCCTTCATCGCGAGCGTCGGCGGTTCGTGCGCGCCGAGCGCGATTTCCGAGTCGCCGCGCGGCGACTCGATTGAGAACCAGAGCATGAGATGAGGCCCGAGCGTCAGCATGTAGGGCTGCTCGCCGATCGGCGGAAAGGCGTTTCGCCCGAAAAGTTCGACAGGCGACATGCCTTTGTACTTTGCGAGGTCCAGTTCGACGTACTGCACGAAGCGCGACAGGTTGGCGACGGCGAGAATCCGTTCGTTTTCGTAGCTTCGCACGAAGGCGAGCACGCGCGGATTGTCCGGGTTGAGGAACTCGATGCTCCCGCGTCCGAAGGCCTTGAACTGCCGGCGAAGGGCGATCAGCCTGCGCATGAACCACAGCATCGAGTGAGGGTTCGACTCCTGCGCTTCGACGTTGACGGTTTCGTAGTGGTATTCGGGGTCGATGATGACGGGCAGGATGAGGCGCTGGGGATTCGCGGTGGAGAAACCGGCGTTTCGGTCCGGACTCCATTGCATCGGTGTGCGCACGCCGTCGCGGTCGCCGAGAAACACGTTGTCGCCCATCCCGATTTCGTCGCCGTAGTAGATGACCGGCGTGCCCGGCAGCGACAGCAGCAACGCGTTGTTGAGCTCGATGGCGCGGCGGTTGTTGCCGAGCAGCGGAGCGAGGCGGCGCCGGATGCCGAGGTTGACGCGCATCCGATCCTCCTGCGCGTACGCGCGGTACATGTAGTCGCGCTCCTCGTCGGTGACCATCTCGAGCGTCAGCTCGTCGTGGTTGCGCAGAAAGAGCGCCCATTGGCAGGCGGGATCGATCGCGGGCGTCTGCGCCCAGATGTCCACGATTGGAAAGCGGTCTTCCATCCTGACCGCCATGAACATCCGCGGCATCAGCGGGAAATGGAACGCCATGTGGCATTCCCTGCCTTCGGCGAGATAGGCCACCGCGTCTTCGGGCCATTGGTTCGCTTCGCCGAGCAGCATCCGGTTGGGAAAATTTTCGTCGATATGGCGGCGCAGCTCGCGCAGGAACTCGTGGGTCTCGGGCAGGTTCTCGCAGTTCGTTCCCTCGCGCTCGTAAAGATAGGGGACCGCGTCGAGCCGAAGCCCGTCGACGCCCATCGCAAGCCAGAAATCGACCACCTGGACGATCGCTTTTCTGACCGCGGGGTTCTGGAAGTTCAAGTCCGGCTGATGGGAGTAAAAGCGATGCCAGTAGTAGGCCTTGGCGAGCGGGTCCCACGACCAATTGGACGGCTCGAAGTCCTGGAAGATGATTCGCGCCTCGCTGTAGCGGTCGGGCGTGTCGCTCCAGACGTAGAAGTCGCGCTCGGGGCTGCCCGGCGCAGCGCGGCGTGCGCGTTGAAACCACGGATGCTGGTCGGAGGTGTGGTTGAGGACCACTTCGGTTATCACGTGCAGGCCGCGGCGATGGGCCTCGCGCAGGAAGGTGCGAAAATCGTGCAGCGTGCCGCAGTCCGGGTGCACGTCCATGTAATCGGAGATGTCGTAACCGTCGTCACGCAGCGGCGAGGGATAGAACGGCAGCAGCCAGATGGCGGTTACGCCAAGGCGCTGCAGGTGGTCGAGCTTGGCGGTCAGGCCCGGAAAGTCGCCGATTCCGTCGCCGTTGCTGTCGTAAAACGAGCGGACCCTGAGCTCGTAAATGATGGCGTCCTTGTACCAGAGCGGTTCTGCTGCGAGCGTCGACGCCGCGACAAGCTGGGTTTTCCTTTTCATAGGCGCGATTCGACCCGAAGGATATGGGCGGGCTCGATATGCGGATCGAGCCGTATGTAGTTGTGCTCGGACCACTCGTAGCTCGCGCCGGTCAGAAGGTCCGACACGCGATAGCGATGGCCGGGCGCGACGCGGACCAGGTCGGGCGGCACGAAGGCGGTGCAATGATGGGGATTGAACGGGTCGAGATTCACGGCCACCAGGATGATGTTATGGCCGTCGGCGGTTGCCTTCGAGTAGAGCATTATCATTTCGTTGTCGGTGTCCAGAAAGCGCAGGTTCGTGAACTGATGAAGGGCGGGATTGTCGTTGCGTATCGCGTTCACTCTTGCGATGAATTCCTTGATATTGCCCGGGCGGTTCCAGTCGCGAACCTTGATCTCGTACTTCTCGGAATCCGCGTACTCCTCGGTGCCCGGCACCGCCTCATGCTCGCACAGCTCGTAACCGCTGTAGATGCCGTAGGAGGGCGACAAGGTCGCGGCCAGCACAAGCCGCATCTTGAAGGCCGGCCGGCCGCCCTGCTGCAGGATCGGCGTCAGGATATCGGGCGTATTGGTGAAGAAGTTCGGGCGGAAATAGTCACTGACGGGAGGCGTTATCAGTTCAGCCACATACTCGGTCAGCTCACGCTTTGTGTTGCGCCAGGTAAAGTATGTATACGACTGTGTAAACCCCGCTTTTGCCAGCGCCTTCATCATCTTGGGCCGGGTGAACGCTTCAGACAGGAAAATCGCGTCCGGATGCTTCGCCTGGACCTCGCTGATGAGCCAGTGCCAGAAGGCGACCGGCTTGGTGTGCGGATTGTCGACGCGAAAAATCCTGATCCCATGGTCGGCCCAGAAGAGCGCTATGCGCTTGACCTCCTCCATCAGCTCCTTCTGCTCGGGCGTGTCGAAGTTTATCGGATAGATGTCCTGATACTGCTTGGGAGGGTTCTCGGCATATTTGATGGAGCCGTCGGGACGATGCTCGAACCATTCGGGATGCTCCCTGACCCAGGGATGGTCGGGCGAGCACTGGAGCGCGAAGTCCAGTGCGACTTCGAGACCCAGCCGTTCGGCGGTTGCGACGAAATGATCGAAGTCCTCGAGGGTTCCGAGCGCCGGCTCAACCGCCATATGCCCTCCGGCCCTGCTTCCTATCGCCCACGGGCTTCCGGGGCAGTCAGGCGTGGCGGTGAGCGCGTTGTTGGCTCCCTTGCGGTTGGAA
>JAJYMR010000354.1 GCA_021786815.1 Deltaproteobacteria bacterium | reverse complement strand
ACACAGCCGGCGCTGGTCGCCGTCGAGATAGCCGCGCTGCGGGTGTTCGAATCCGAGTACGCCCTTGAGCCGGAGCTTGCCGCGGGCCATAGCCTTGGTGAATACAGCGCGCTGGTTTCGGCGGGTGCGCTTCGATTCTCGGACGCGATACGTGCGGTGCGCGAGCGTGGACGCCTGATGCAGGAGGCCTGTCCGCCTGGCCAGGGTGCGATGGCGGCACTGATCGGGCTTGAACCGGACGTTGTCGATGAGATCTGCGCAAAGGTCTCGGGCGACGGTCGGCTGGCGGTCCCGGCCAATCTGAACGCGCCCGGCCAGATAGTGGTTGCGGGCCATGCGGAACCGGTCAGGCGCGCTATCGAAATAGCCAAGGAGCGAGGCGCCACGATGTCCGTCGAGCTCAAGGTAAGCGCGCCATTCCATTGCCCGCTGATGCAGCCGGCGCGCGACGGGATGGGTGCGGTGCTTGGGGGACTTCAGGTTTCACCGCTCAAATTCCCGGTGATCGCCAATGTTACCGCCCGTCCCAACACCGATCCGGACCGTGTAATCCCGCTTCTGCTCGAGCAGATAACCGCGCCGGTCAGGTGGAAAGAGTCGATGGAGACGCTTGGGCGCTCCGGAGTTACCGACGCGGTCGAGTTCGGATGCGGCCGGGTGCTGGCCGGGCTGATGCGGCGAATCAATCGCAATGTGCGGGTGAGACCGATGGAGGATCTCGCTTCGCTGAAAGCGCTCGGGGAGGCGATAGCGGAGTTCGGGGCTTAAATCGCGCCGGGAAACAGCTTGGAAAGCCGGCCGCAGGCGAACGTCCTTGCGCAACTTGCCTACTTGCGCTCAAGTCCTTATGCTGCGCATTTGACTTTTACCGGCCGGTAACGAAACCTGCCGGCAGGGCATGGCTGTACGAGGGGTTGTGGAGGAAAAATGGCCTCGCTTCAGCCGACCCACCAGATAAGAAAACATAACCAGCGGCCCGGTTCATGGGGCCAGCAGGAGGAACGGGAGCACGATGGCTCAGGACATCGAAACCAAGGTGCGCGAGAAGATCGCCGAGCAGTTGGGCGTTGCCGCTGACGAGATTACGCCCGATTCGTCCTTCATCGAGGACCTTGGCGCCGACTCGCTCGATATCGTCGAGTTGGTCATGGCGCTCGAGGAGGAATTTAACATCGAGATCTCAGACGAGGACGCCGAGAAGATTCGGACCGTCAAAGACGTTGTCAGCTATATCGAGGCTCACCGCGCCTGAGTTCCGGCGCGCCGCCCACGCGGCGTCCGTTGAAGACGGCGCGTCCGCGCGTCGCGCCGTCTTCTTCTTCCATCGACACATCGAGCTATTTCCACGGCGCGCCGTCCACGCGCCGCACGCGACGCGCTGGGCTTGAGTCATGCGCTGCCCCTTCTGCCGTCATCGTGGAAACCGGGTCGTCGATTCTCGCCTCTCGGGCGACGGCGCGACTATTCGCCGCCGCCGCATGTGCGGCGCGTGCAAGCGGCGCTTCACGACCTACGAACGGGTCGAGGAAAGCGCCGCGATGGTGGTGAAGAAGGATGGCAGGCGCGAGCCGTTCGATCGCTCCAAAATCGTCGGCGGAATCAAGCGCGCCTGCGAAAAGCGCCCCGTCTCAATCGAAACCGTCGAGCAAATTGCCGATCGCGTCGAGTCCGCAGTGGCCGAGCGCGGTGAGCGCGAGGTCGCCAGTTCGTTTATCGGCGAGATCGTGATGAACGAACTTCATGGGATCGACCAGGTCGCCTACGTGCGCTTCGCTTCCGTTTACCGTTCGTTCAAGGATATCGAGCAGTTCATGCACGAACTGGAAGACCTGATTCGGCTGCGCAAGCAGGAAGCCGAGCGGGGAGGCCAGGCGCGCGGCAAGAAGGGCGACACGGGCGCCTGAGCGTTTCGCTATGAGTCCGGACGCCGAGACAGATCGCCGCTTCATGCGCGAGGCGCTCGAACTCGCCCGTTCGATGCTCGGCCTGACCTCGCCCAATCCCGCAGTCGGATGCGTGATCGTGCGCGCCGGCCGCGTACTCGGGCGCGGAGCGACCGCGGCGGGCGGACGGCCTCACGCTGAGGTGCTGGCGCTGGCCCAGGCCGGTGCCAAGGCGCGCGGCGCGACCGCGTACGTCTCCTTCGAGCCATGCGCCCATTTCGGACAAACGCCGCCGTGCGCGCGGGCGCTCGTCGAGGCGGGTGTTCGGCGCGTGGTCGTCGGATGCGTCGACCCGTTTCCGAAAGTGCGCGGCCGCGGTATCGCAATCCTGAAAAAGGCCGGAATCGACGTCGAAAGCGGCGTGCTCGAAGAGGAATGCCGCGCTCTGAACGAGGGCTTCATTACGCGAGTGACCAAAGGACGGCCGTTTACGACCCTCAAGCTGGCCGCAACGCTCGACGGCCGAATCGCGGCCGTGGGCGGCGACTCGCGATGGATAAGTTCGGAGCCGTCGCGCGAACTGGTGCATCGATGGCGCCGCGAGGCGGACGCCGTGATGGTCGGCGCGGGGACCGTGCTCGCCGACAACCCGCGCCTTACCTGCAGAATCGAAGGCGGACGCGACCCGGTCAGGGTGGTCGTTGACGCGCAACTGAGAAGCCCTGCCGACGCAAAGGTTTTCACCGGGCGCTCCCGGGCGCCCGCAATCCTGATCACGGGCCAAAGGAATTTCGAGCGCGCGCGCCGCCGCTATGGCTCTGAGCGGGTCGAAGTGCTCGCCGCCGGGACGCGTTCGGGCGAAATTGACCTCGCGGGCGTGATGAAGGAATTCGGCAGGCGGGGATGGTCAAAGGTGCTTATCGAAGGCGGAGCGCATCTGGCGGGCACCGCGCTCGGGCAGAGAGTCGTCGATAGGGTCGCAATTTTTGTGGCGCCAAGGATTCTCGGATGCGGCCTTCCGGCCGTGGAGGGACTCGATTTCGAGCAGGTCAACCGCTCCATCCGGCTCGCCGATCTCAAGGCGCAGCCGGTCGGGGATGACTGGCTGCTCGAAGGACGGCCGCTCGGTGGTTAGATTCGGGTCACGATGATAGTATCGGTTCTCTGGTAAACAGCATGTCCGACAGGGTCTTTGAAGAAGCTTTCGCCAGTCTCAGGGAAGGCCGGATGGTCGTTATGGCCGCCGAGGAGAGCGACGAGGCGGAAGGCGACGCGGTGATGGCGGCCGAGGCGATCACGCCCGAGCACGTCAACTTCATGGCGCGCGAGGCGCGCGGCGTCGTATCGGTCGCGCTGAGCGATAAGCGGATGCGCGAACTGGGCATCCCGCTCGCCGCGTCGAGCGACGGCAATCCCAACGTTGAGCAAGCCGGCGCGCTTATCGAGGCACGCGAGGGAGTCACCACGGGAATTTCCGCCGCCGACCGCGCCAGGACCATCCAGGTGGTCGCTTCGCCCAAATCGGGACCCGAGGATATCGTGATGCCGGGTCACGTTCTGCCGCTGATGGCGTCGAGCGGGGGCGTGATGGTCCGCATGGGACGGGCCGAAGGCGCGGTTGACCTGGTGCGTGCCGCCGGGCTCAGGCCGTGCGCGGTGCTATGCGCGATCCTGGACGAGGAAGGCAAGGCAGCGACGCTGCCCGAGCTTCGCCGCTTCGCGGAGCGGCATTCGATGCCGGTGGTTTTCATGCGCGACCTGGTTTCCTATCGGCTCACCAACGAGACCCTGGTTCAACGGGTCGCCGACGCGCCGTTCGCGACCGAAAGGGGCGAATTCCGTGCGGTCGTGTTCCGCAATATCGTGGACGGACGTGAGCACCTGGCTTTGGTCAAGGGCAACGTCGGGGGAAATCGGCCCGCACTGGTGCGTTTGCACTCGGAATGCCTGACCGGCGACGTCTTCGGGTCGCATCGATGCGACTGCGGGGAGCAGCTTGCGGAGTCGATGGAACGGATACTGGCGTCGGATGCAGGCGTGATCATCTATCTGCATCAGGAAGGCCGCGGAATCGGACTCGGCAACAAGATAAGGGCTTACGCGCTTCAGGACACCGGGCTCGACACGGTCGAGGC
>JAJYMR010000294.1 GCA_021786815.1 Deltaproteobacteria bacterium | reverse complement strand
GTCACGGCCGGGATGCTGCGTACGGGCGTACGCGTGTTCGCCAAGCTAGAGGGCTTCAATCCGGGCGGCTCGGTCAAGGACCGTCCCGCGCGCAAGATGATCGAGGTCGGAATCGAGCGCGGCGAACTCAGGCCCGGCAAGGTCATTATCGATTCCACCTCGGGCAATACCGGGATTGCGCTCGCGATGGTCGGCGCGGTGCTTGGCTATCCGGTCGAGCTTGTGATGGCCTCCAACGTTAGCCGCGAGCGCAAGAAGATCATCCAGGCGTTCGGCGCCAGGGCGATTTTCTCCGACCCGATGGAGGGTTCGGACGGCGCAATCCGGGTCTGCCGCAGGATTATCGACGAGAACCCGGAGCGCTATTTCAAGCCCGACCAGTACAACAACGAGGCCAATTCGCTCGCCCATTTCGAGACCACGGGCCCCGAGGTCTGGCGCCAGACCGCGGGCCAGACAACGCATTTCGTCGCCGGAATCGGCACCAGCGGAACCCTCATGGGGACCGGGCGCTACCTCAAATCGCGCAACCCCGATATCAAGCTTGTCGCGGTCGAACCGGACGATCCGATGCATGGGCTCGAGGGGCTGAAGCACATGGCCTCGTCGATCGTCCCCGGCATCTACCACGAGGAATCGCTCGACGCGAAAATGCAGGTCAGCACCGAGGACGCGTACGAGATGGTTTACGCGCTCGGGCAGGTCGAGGGCGTGCTGGTCGGACAATCGGCGGGCGCCGCGATGGTCGCGGCGCTGAGACTCGCGCGAACGCTCAAGGAAGGATGTGTCGTCACGGTCTTTCCGGATTTCGGCGACAAGTACCTCTCCACCAACCTGTGGATTGGATGGCAACAATGGCGGCGGGAACGTCTTCAGAAAATCGTCGGCAAATGGAACGCGTCCACGAGCGTTACTACCTGAGCTACCCTCGCCACCTGATAAGGGAGCCGATTCTTTACCATCTGGTGAAGAAGTTCGACCTGATTTTCAGCATCCGCGGCGCAAGCGTCTCGGAGGAAATGGGACTGGTCGCGGTCGAGTTCGAAGGCACCACCGATCAGATCGAGCGCGCGCTCCAATGGCTCAGGCAGACCGGCGTTACGGTCGAGCCGATCGAGAAAAACGTGATCGAGTAGGTTTCGATGCCGCGCGCGGCGGGCGGCTTGCTCTCAAAAATCTCCGATGGTGCTTGGCGATGGGCAGATCGAGCGGTATAGCCGCCAGATTATCGTTCCCCGGATCGGCGGCCGCGCGCAGGAGCGCCTGCTCGCCTCACGCCTCCTGCTCGCCGGCTCGCTCGAAGCGATAACCGGGCCGCTCGCATACCTGGTCGGCGCGGGCGTCGGAACGATCCGTCTTGCCATCGCCGACGATCCCTCAGGCGTCGCGGACCTGGCCGCAAAAATGGGCAACCTCAACCCCGACGTTATCGTAAGCGCAGGCCTGAACGACGGCGTTGACGCCGGAAATGATCTTCTTTTCGCGATCCTGAGCGGCAATCCTGCCCTCGACGCGATACGCGCGCTCCCCGAGCGCGTGCTTTGCGGACCAAGCGTAACTGCCAGGCTCGACAATCCCCCGCGGATGGCGGTACTGCCGTCGCCCGCGCCGTGCCTGCGATGCGCCGCCGACGGTGAACTCCTCGCGCCTTTCTGCGCGCGGGACGAAAATTCCGGATTTCCCACGATGCTTGCCTGCGTCGAGGCTCTCAAGCTCCTTGCCGGCTACGAACCGGCGACGGCGCCGTCGATAATCGAGTTCGACGGCTATGTGAGCCGCGTGAAACCGGCGGCTTCGGCTCAGGGCGCGCGATGCGCGTGCGGCGGCGGAGCGAAATAACCCCCGCGATGCGTCCGAAGGCCATAAAGCAACGCCCGACGATGCCCTCGCGCCGGACGCGAGCCGCAAAACCACGGCCGCGCGTGCGAAAGCGGCTTTGGCTCTTCGACTTCGACAATACGCTCGCGCGCCTGGAGCCGGAGGTCGATTGGGCGGCAAGCAGGCGCGAACTCGAACCCGCGCTCCGCGCGGCTGGCGTCGCGGACGAACTGTTCGAACGGTTCCCGAAAGGCAACCTCTTGCTCTACGACGCGACGCGCTCGTGGATGCTGGCCGCTCCGTCGCGCAACGGACGCGACACTGCCGCGGGCGGGTCGCGCCGAATCGTCTCCACCCTCCGGCAAGCCTCGCTGATAATCGAAAAGCACGAGCTTCGGGGCGTTGAGCGAGCGCAGGCGCTCGAAGGCGCAACCGAATTGCTTCGCGGACTCAGCCTCTCCGGCGCGAAGATTGCTATCGTTACGTCCAATTCCTCGCGCACGATTCGGCGATGGCTCGCGCGCCACCGGCTCGGCAAAACCGTCAGCGCAATCGTCGGACGCGACAGCCTGCTCGGCCTCAAACCGTCGCCGGAGATGGTACGTCTCGCGCTTCGCAAATGCGGCGTGAAGGCCGACGACGCGGCCTTCGTCGGCGACAGCACGGCCGACTTCCGCGCCGCGTTCGAAACCGGCGTCACGTTCTACGGAATCGCGTCCAAGCCCGACGCGCGCGACGCACTGGTATCGGCGGGCGCGGGCGAAATCTTTGCGTCTCCGGCCGCTTTGGCGGTCCATCTGAACCTTCCCGGCGCGCCCGAGGGACCGCCGGCCCGAGACTTGTTCGACGCGGGCAGCGAAGGCACAGGCGCTTGAGTCCCGCGATGCGGAAGGTCTACTTTGCGCGATTGCGCCGCTTGAAGGTAAAACAGGCTGGAATCCTTGTAACCGATCGCGGAATTAAGTAACTTACAAGGCTCGTTAAGTAACATATTCGTTTGGGGGTCATTCATTCCGGAAATGAGCAACGGCTTCACCCTCTGGTTCACCGGTCTTTCAGGAGCGGGTAAATCGACGCTGGCGCAGGCAGCCGCCGAAGAATTGCGCAGCCGCGGGCATCGCGTCGAGGTGCTCGACGGCGACGAAGTCCGCACCAATCTTTCCAAGGGACTCGGCTTTTCCAAGGAAGACCGCGACACCAACATCCGGCGTATCGGATACGTCTGCAGGCTGCTCTCGCGAAACGGCGTGATCGCGATTTCGGCCGCGATCTCGCCGTACCGCGAGGTGCGTGACGAGGTGCGGCGCGAGCACGAGCGCTTCGTCGAGGTGTTCGTCAAATGCCCGCTCGAAAAGCTGGTCGAGCGCGACGTCAAGGGCCTGTACAAGAAAGCGCTTGCGGGCGAAATCGCGCACTTCACCGGCGTCTCCGATCCTTACGAGGAGCCGCTCAAGCCCGAGGTCGTGGTTGAGTCGCATATCGAAACCGTCGATGAGAGCCTCGGCAGGCTGCTCGCCCGGCTCGAAGCCCTGGGCTACATCTGCCCCAACGGTGTGCGGCGATGAGCGCGCTTGGTCCCGACGGAATCACCGCGCATGGCGGCGGCGCCCTGAGCGATCTGAAGGCTCCCGCGGCCGAGCGCCCTGCGCTTTCGGCGCACGCGGCCAAACTCCCGCTCATCCGGCTCAACCCGCGCGAGCTTTCGGACCTCGAGATGCTCGCTTCGGGCGCGTTCACGCCGCTTGCGGGCTTCATGGACGAGGCCGACTACGTGCGAAGCCGCGACGAGATGCGGCTTGCCTCGGGCGTTCCGTGGTCGATTCCGATAACGCTCGGCGTCGAGGACGAAACCGCGCGGGGGCTCAAGCGTGGCGCCGAGGTCGCGCTTGCCAACGACGAGGGCCTTCGGCTCGCCGTCCTCAAAGTCTCCAACGTTTACGCCGTTGACCGCGCGCGCGAGGCCGAGCAGGTTTTCGGCACCGCCGAGGACGCGCATCCGGGCGCGAAGAACGTCACGTCGGCGCCGCGATGGTGCGTGGGGGGACGCGTCGTCCTGTTCGAGGAGATACCGGACCGCACCTTCATGGAATACAGGCTCGAGCCGCGCGAGACGCGGGCCGCGTTTCGGGAGCGCGGATGGCGCAAAATCGTCGCGTTCCAGACCCGCAACCCGACCCATCGCGCGCACGAGTATATCCAGAAGGCCGCGC
>JAJYMR010000341.1 GCA_021786815.1 Deltaproteobacteria bacterium | reverse complement strand
GTCTTCCAATGTCCCCATTGTGATCGTCATCTTGATTGACCTCCGAAGCCGTCCGCCCCGGGACGGCGCTCATATGACATTCGCCTCGCGAAGCCGGGCAATCTCTTCCCACTTGTAGCCGAGCAGTTCCGTCAGAATCGCCTCGGTATGCTCGCCCAGTTCAGGCGCGTGGCCGTACGGGTTTCCGGGCGTTTCGCCAAGCCGCACCGGCAGGCCGACCAACTGGGTCGGGCCGAGCACCGGATGCTCGTAGTCGACGACGTACTGGTTCGCCTTGACCTGCTCGTCGTTCGGCAGGTCGGAAACCGAGTTCACAACCGTGTAGATGAAGTCGCCGCCCTCCTTGAGGATTTTCATCCACTCGTTGCGCGGCTTTTCGGCGAACCTGCGGTCAAAAATCGCGATCAGGGCCGCGGCGTTCTGCCCGCGCGCGCGGATGTCCTTGAAGCGAGGCTCGTCGATTAGTTCCGCAAGCCCGAGCGCCGTACAAATGTCCTTCCAGTAGCGGTCCGCCTGCAGCATCCCGAGGCAAATCCACTTGCCGTCGGCGCATCGATAATGGTTCCACAGCGGATTGAAGGCCTCCGCGCGCGAATTGCGCGCAAGCTCCATCCCCATGAACGTGCGCGCCGACACATTGAGCCCCTGAAGCGCGATCATCGAGCCCAGATGCGACGCGTCGACCGTCTGGCCCACGCCGTACCTCTCGCGGGAGAGCAGTGCGCCGAGCACGCCGTAGGCGAGCATGATCGCGCCCATCTGGTCCGCGATTCCACCGAAGATGTACGAAGGCTCAGAACCGGGCGCGCCGATCGCATTCATGATTCCCGAGCGCGCCTGCCCGAGATAATCGAACGAGGGCTCGCCGCTGTCGGGACCTTCGGGTCCGTAGCCGGAGGCGTTGGCGTAGATGAGCCTGGGATTGTGGGCGCGCAGTGACTCGTAGTCGAGCCCCAGGCGCTTTCCCACGCCTTTTCGAAAATTCTGCACGAACACGTCGCTTTTGGCCGCGAGCCGGTACACGATCTCGCGCGCCTCGTGACGCTTCAGGTCGAGCGCGATACTCTTCTTGTGCCGGTTGTTGGCCTCGAAGTAGAAGTTGCGTCCGCTTCGATCCGTCGATTGGCCGGCGACGGCGAAGATCCCGCGGCCCGGGTCGCCGCGCTCGCGCTCTTCGAGCTTGATCACCTCCGCGCCCAAGTCTGCCAGCATCGTAGTGGCAACCGGCCCTTGCTGCCATATCGTCCAGTCGATAACCCGGATACCCTTAAGTGGCGCGTCCATGGATTCCTCTATACCACAATCGCGGCGAGAGCGGTTCGCTTGCGTGGCAGGCCTGGCGGCGCAGCGTCGGGATTCGCCGCTGCCGTGGCCTCGGGCGCTTGAGTCCGAAGGCCGGACGGACAATGTATCTCTTGTGTGGATCGCCGGTCCCGTCCTCAACTTTCTGTATCCGCCGCGATGCGCCGCGTGCGGCGCGCGATTTGGCCTCGACGCGCATCGGCGCGTGTGCGAGCGATGCCTCGCGCGGCTGGAACCTCTGCCCGAACCGCTTTGCGAGACGTGCGGAGGGCCGGTGGAATCCGTTCGCGCGCCGCAAGCCCGATGCGCGCACTGCCTGAAGTTGCCGCCCGCCTTTGCACGGGCGCGCTCGCTCGCGCGCTATCGGCCCTCGGACGAGGACAAGCGCGATACGCTGCCCTCTCTGATCCGTCGGCACAAATACGGGCTCGATCAGGCGTTGGGCCGTGCGATAGCGGAGTTCATCGGTCCCGAGTTACCGTTTTCATCCGACGACTGCGACCTGGTCATCCCCGTTCCGCTCCATCGCAGGCGCCTTTGGTGGCGCGGCTTCAACCAGGCGGCGTTGCTCGCCGCCGAGGTCGCGCGCAGGCTCGGCCGTCCGCTCGATCTGCGCTCGCTGGTCCGCACGCGGGCAACCGTATCGCAAACCACTCGCAACCGAGACGAACGCCGGCGCAACGTGCGCGGCGCCTTCGTCGTGCGACGGCCTCATCGGGTCGCCAACCGGCGCATCGTGTTGGTCGATGACGTGATGACGACCGGGGCGACGGCGGACGAATGCGCTCGGGCGCTGCTTGCGGCAAGCGCAAGCCGGGTTGAAGTATTCACGCTCGCGCGGGTGTTATGAGCACGCAGGAACGAATCGAATGGGACCGGCGCCACGCGGGCAAGGAGCCGGGCACGCCGGAGCCGTTTTTCGTCGCATCGATGCCGCTTTTGCGGCCGGGACTCGTGCTCGACGTCGCGGCCGGGCGCGGACGGCACTCGCTTGCGATGGCGCGGGCGGGCTTCCGTGTCGTCGCGGCGGATTTTTCGAGGGTCGCGCTCGGAACGCTACGCGCCGCCGCTTCGACCGAGGCAATCGCGGCCATATGGCCCGTCGTTGCCGACTTCGATAACTTTCCGTTCCAAGCCGGGAGCTTCGATTCCGTCGTCAACATCAACTTTCTCGGCCGAAGCGTGTTTCCCGAACTGATTCGCTCGCTTAAGGTTGGAGGCGTCTTGCTCGTGGATACTTTTCTCATCGATCAGACCGAATTGAGCCATCTGCGCAATCCGCAGTTTCTTCTGCGCCATTACGAGCTTCGCGAACTGCTCGCGGGGATGGAACTGATGCGCTACTGCGAGCGGCTGGAGGTCTATCCTGACGGCTCCCGCGCGTGGCGGGCGGGCGCGGTGGCGCGGCGGAGGGTTTGAAACGATGGCGGGGATGACCTACAGGGCGGCGGGCGTCGATATCGAGCTCAAGGAATCGCTGATTCCCCTGTTCCGCAGCATCGCCAAGAAGACCGCCGGTGCCGAGGTGCTTGGCGGAGTTGGCGGATTCGGCGCGATGGTGGCGGCCGGGGCGCTCAAGGCGATGCGCGCGCCGGTTCTCGTCTCGGGCACCGACGGCGTCGGCACCAAGCTCAAGATCGCGTTCGCAACCGGACGCCACGACACGGTCGGTATCGACTGCGTCGCGATGTGCGTGAACGACATTATCTGCCACGGCGCAAAGCCGCTTTTCTTCCTCGATTATATCGGCGCGGGAAAGCTCGACCGTCGCGTGGCCCTCGATATCGTGAAGGGAGTCGCTCGCGGATGTGCCGAGGCGGGCGCGAGTTTGGTCGGCGGCGAAACGGCGCAGCTTTCCGACATCTATCGCCCCGGCGAATACGACCTTGCGGGCTTCGCGGTCGGGATAGTGGAACGCGCGAAAATTCCCTCGCCGCAAAGAATCAAGCCGAGCGACGCGCTCGTAGGGATTGCCTCGAACGGACTCCATTCCAACGGCTTTTCGCTCGCGCGCAAGGTCCTGCTGGAGCGCGCAAAGCTGAAACTCAATGCCCGGGTCGCGGAACTCGGATGCACCCTCGCGGACGAAATGCTTCGTCCGACAACCATCTACGCGAAGCTCGCGCTCGAGCTTTTCGAGCGGTTCCGTATCAAGGGCCTTGCCAATATCACCGGCGGCGGCGTGCCCGAAAATCTGCCGCGCGTGATGCCGCAGGGTGTGGCAGCGAAGATCGAGCGCGGAAGCTGGCCCGTGCCGCCGATTTTCGATCTGATCCAGCGGCTCGGCAGGGTCAGCCAGCGCGAGATGGACCGCACGTTCAACAATGGACTCGGGATGGTCGCGGTCGTGCCGGAGGCCGACGCCGACCGGGTCGTCGAGCATCTCGGAGGCCGCAACGTCAGGGCCTATATAATCGGCGAAGTCGCGCGCGGCAGACGCGCGGTCTCGTTCGTTTGACGGCAAGGCACCAACCGGAGGCATCGTCTCGCGATGGAGCAACGTCCGGCGGTCAGGATAGGCGTGCTGGTCTCGGGCTCGGGAACCAACCTGCAGGCGATTCTCGACGCAGTCGAGCGTGGAGATCTCAAAGCCGACGTTCGGGTCGTGATCTCGAACCGCGCGAAGGCCTACGCGCTGGAGCGCGCGCACCGTCACGGAATACCGTCGCTTGCGCTCGACCATCGCGCCTATGCCTCGCGCGAGGACTTCGATCGCGCGCTTGTGAGCGAGCT
>JAJYMR010000380.1 GCA_021786815.1 Deltaproteobacteria bacterium | reverse complement strand
CGTTATATCGCCCGGATTTCCAATCGGAGTCGCCACCACGAAAAGCACGCCTTCGCCGCCGCCTTTCGCATGTTCGCCCTGTTCCGCCTCGTGACGCGAGCCCGCCATGGCCCAATCGTGGCGCGCTGGCGCGCCCTCAACAAGCCTTCGCGAGCCGAACTATCGCCACTCCGGCATAGGGAGCGCAAAGCACCGGGCAAAGTTCCGATACAATGATGCGTTTTGCCGACCGGAGATTGTTTGGGGCATCGGACGGGCACTACAATTCCATTGCCGTATCCGGCGAAGGGTTTTTTTGCGCGTGGCAGGCGACAAGGCGGTCCTACTCATCTCGTGTCTCGATCAGCGCGGAATTATCGCGCGCGTTTCCAACCATCTCTACCGGCTCGACTGCAACATCATCACGTCCGACCAGCACACCGACGACCAGGACGGCCATTTCTTCTGGCGGATCTCGTTCGACAGCCAGAGACTCCCGATCGTGGACTTGCGCACCGAACTGGAAGGCTCGCTCGATTCTCTGCTGCCCGGGCTCGGCCTCAAATGGCGGCTTTACGACGCCGCGCGGCGCGACAGGATGGTGATAATGGTGTCGCGGCTGCCGCATTGCATGATCGACCTTCTAAGCCGCAGTCACATGGGCGAACTCGACGCCGATATCGTCGGGATCATCTCGAACCATCCCGACCTCGAGCCGCTGGTCAAGCCGTTCAACGTGCCGTTCACGGTGATCGCGGTCGAGAAAGGCGCCAAGGCGAAGGCCGAGGGCGAGCTTATCGCGAAGCTGCGCGAGCTTCGCGCCGACACCGTCGTGCTCGCGCGTTACATGCAGGTGCTCTCCGGCCGCTTTCTAGGCGAGTGGGGCCAGCCAATCGTCAACATCCATCACAGTTTCCTGCCCGCATTCGCCGGTGCGCGTCCCTACAAGCAGGCGCACGACCGCGGCGTAAAGCTCATAGGTGCGACCGCGCATTACGTGACCGAGGAACTGGATGCGGGGCCGATAATCGCGCAGGCGACGACCGAAGTGACCCATCGGGACACGGTCGCGGACCTAACGCGCAAGGGCAAGGATATCGAGGTCGCTGTGCTGGCCAAGGCAGCGAGGGCGCATCTTCAGAAGCGCGTGCTCCTGCACGGCAACCGCACGGTCGTGTTCGACTGAGAGTGAGAAACGCGACGACTCCTCTTAGGGAGTCAGGACACCTATTTGCGTGCTTTGAGGGCAGCCTTCAACGTCGCGATTTCGATCCACGCGCCTTCGCCCGAAGGGCAGGCGAGGAACTCGACATCGCCTTCCTTGTGCTCCACGAGCGGCCGACTGCATCGCGGGCACATCAGCACGGTCTTGCCCTTCTGCTTGAGCTTTTCGATAAGCTCCGCGTCGCGCTGGCGCGCCCACTGGTCCTCGCGGGCGGCTTCGACGTCGCGAATCTTTTCGCCAAACCGATCCTTTTCGTCCGCCATATAAAACCGCCTGACTATTCCGGCCCGTCGCGCAGCCGGCGAATCCCAAACCTCCGGCCAACCCGCCATCCGCGCTCGGGCGCGGTCCGTCAGGTCATCTCCTTGATTAGTTTGCCACTGCGGGCCTTTTCGACCGTCTCCTCGAACTTGGACCCGAGGTCCACGCCCATGTCGCGCGCCCGCTTTTTCGCCCACAGCCCCACGTTGCGCGAGTCACGGTAGAAGGACTCGTCGCGCGGCTTCGACGTGTCGAAGCTCGAAAGTCGCGACGCTTCGCTCTCGACCACCGCGAACGACGACATCACGCGCCGCATCCGAGTCGAGCCGCACTGCGGGCATGCGGGACGTTCCTTGCGCTCCGAGCCGATCATCACGTGCGAACTGGTTCCTCCGCATCGCGCGCATTCAAACTCGTAAATCGGCATACAGTCGGGAGAATATCGTTCCGTCAACAACCGGGCAATCGGCCGCCTCATGCGCGCTTTGCGAGCCCGAACTGCGCGCTTCGATGCGCCGGCCTGAACGCCTTGAGGCAGAAAAAATCGGGCGGATACGCCTCAGCGCCGTCCGGTGACGAGATCGATGACCGGGCTTCCCACGAACATCACCGCCCCAATCAATCCAACCACCACTCCCGTCCCGATCCACCATCCCGCGCCGTACTTGAGCCCGAGCACGAGCATCGCCAACCCCCACAGCGGCAACACGAGCGAGACCAGCAGCCGCATCAGGACGCTTAGCGTCTTCTCACCGGAATCAGCCATGGTGCCGATCATTTAGCGTGCATGGGCGCGGGTTTCAAACCCCCGTGCATCCGGGGCATCGGCTCATCCTGCGTACCGGGCATCATCATGTGCATCCCATGCATCGGCATGCGCATCTCGGGCATCAGCATGTAAAGCGTGGGCTGCTGCCCCGGTCCGGCAATCACATGATAGGCCGCAACCGGCATCAGTCTTTCGCGCCATCGCTTGTCGATACCGCTGAATTCGCCCTTGTAGGCAAAGACGTACAGCGGTGGTTTTTCGGGCGCCGCCGCAACTCCGCCGCGCCCGGAAAAAAGCGGCGGAATTTCCCTGCCGCAATAGTAGGAGAGCTCGTAATTCCGGCCCGCCACGATATAGAGCGGCTGGTTGCCGACGATTCGCATGACGTCCCTTGCCGCGAATTCGAGCGTGCTGCGAAGATCGGCCTCGGGCCGAAGCGCGGCGGTGAACAGGAGCACGCCCGCCAGGCTCATCGTCGCGAGTGCCGCGCCGAACAAGGACGCGTTTCGCCTGCGATGTCCAATCCACAAGAACGCCAATGCGACTATCGCGGCGGCAAAGACCATGGCGAACGAGGCGTTGAAATTTCGCGCAAGCTCGAGGAAAAACCGCGCGGTAAACCTGTCGGAACTCGCCCTGAGCCCGAGATGGGCCAAATCGAGCCGAGCGCCGAGTCTCTCAAGCAACCATGCGGCGAAAATTCCAGCGGCCATCACGGCAACCGTTCCCGCAACGGCTACGTCGCGCAGTCGCGCGGCCCATCGCGCTCCGCCTCGCTCCGGCGCGCGGGTGAGCGCCGTGAACATCGCGGCGAAACCGATAGCGAGGCTCGGAAGCGCGGGCAGTACATAATCGTCGCGCTTGGCGCTCGCCACGCTGAAAAAAATCAGCACGGTCAGCGCGAAGGTAAGCTGGTAGAGAACCGGCCTGCGCCGGCGTTCGTCGAATGCATTCGACCAAATCCCGACGAGCAGCGCCGGCAAAAGGAAGCTTATCGGCATCATCCCGCCGAACATCCGAAGCGCGATGTAATAAATCGGGCGCGCGGCTTCGCCCGTGCCGCCCATCGCGCGCGGCAGGAAGTGTCCGTAATTCTCTTTCACGAAAATCTGGAAAAAATGCCTGCCACCGGCGATCGCCGCGGGCACGTACCAGCACGCGCCGGCGAGAAGCGCTATCGCAAGGATCGCCCACGGCCATCCGCGCTTGAGCGTGCCGAACGCGCGCGAGCCCTTTCTGAACAGCAGCCACAAGGCGGCGGCCATCGCGCACAACACGATCGCAACCGGCCCCTTGGTCAGAACTCCAAGCCCGAGCAGCAGGCCCGCAATCGGCGTGCGCCATCGCGACGCATCCTCGTCCTCCAGCTTCGGGTACAGCATGCACCATACTGTGAAAATCCACAGCGTCATCAGCATGTCGGTCAGCGCAAGCGTGGCCCTGGAGGCGAACCCGTAGGTTCCCAGCAGGATGAAGAACGCGAGCCATCCGCTTGCGGCGCCCATCTCGGCGGCGCTCCAGAACAGGACTTCGACGGAGACGGCGGCGGCGGCAAACAGCGAGACCGCGCGCGAGTTCACCTCGCCGGCGCGTCCGCCTGTCGCTGTGGTTATCGCGCCCGCAAGCCAGTAAAAAAGCGGCGGCTTGCGGTCCATCTGGCCGTAGTAATCGACCGGTATGAGAATCCGCCCGTTGGCGACGCTCTGGACCCACTGGGCGGACTGCGTCTCGGCGTCCTTCACGAAAGGCGCGTTGATTCCCTGCGCGAGAACCACGAGCGCGAACAGGAACGCGAATGCGCCGGCGCGAAACGGCCGCT
>JAJYMR010000149.1 GCA_021786815.1 Deltaproteobacteria bacterium | reverse complement strand
AGACGATGAAGGAAGCGTTCGCCACGCGTGGACCAGTCCTTATTGATATTGCGATTCCGAAGGAAGAGGCCGTGATGCCGATGATTCCGCCGGGCGGCGCGATGTCCGAGATGCTGCTCGCGTAACCGTCCCGCGCGGCGCACAAGACCGTCCGAAAAGGGGTTTTCCATCGATGGCGCGAGTTCCCTACCTCGACCGGGAGGATCTGCCCGAGGCTGACCGCGAGATTTTCGATCGCCTGATTGCCGAGCGCGGCCGTCCGCTCGGAAACATCTTCCGAACCCTCGGCCATACGCCCAACCTGCTGCGCCGGTTTCTCGCGCTTGGCGGCGAACTCAGAAACGCGACCGCGCTCGACCCGAAGCTGCGCGAACTCGCGTTGCTGACGGTGGGTCGCCTGACCGAGGCCCAGTACGAGTTCATTCACCACTGGAACCTCGCGTTGCGCGTCGGCGTTGCGCGCGAAAAGCTCGAACATCTGGCCGAGTTCGAGTCTTCGGCGCTCTTCAGCGACGAGGAACGCGCCGTGATGCGCTACGCGGAGGAAGCGACCCGCAACGTGAAGGTCAGCGACGCGACCTTCGAGCGGCTCAGGCGGTTTCTCGACACGCGGCGCCTGATGGAACTGGTCCAGAACGTCGCCTTTTACAACATGGTCGTGCGGATCCTGGTGCCGCTCGGCGTCGAGGTCGAGCCGGGCGTCAAGCGCGGCTAGCGACGCTTGTCGGCGACGTGACGCGGCTCGCGATGCTTCCCCGCAGCCACTTGATCCTTTGAGCATCCCGTTCCCATACTCTGATTCGCCGGCCTTCTGACCGATATTGCGGCTGGCCCACGGCGGCAATGGCTATCTCGACGCTGAACGCGGACCTTTCAAAGCGTGTCGTAATCCTGACCGACACCGAACAATGGGTTGCAAGCCCGCAGCCTGGCGTATCGCGCCGTCCACTCGACCGTCACGGGGCCGAGTCGGGACGCGCGACCTCCATCGTGCGCTACGAGCCGGGCTCGTCGTTTCCCGCGCATACCCATCCGGAAGGCGAGGAATTCCTGGTGCTCGAAGGTGTCCTCCAGGATGAATCCGGCGTCTATCCGGAAGGAACCTACGTGCTCAATCCTCCCGGTTCGCGCCATGCGCCGTCGAGTCCGCAGGGATGCGTCCTGTTCGTCAAACTCTGCCAGTACGCGGGCGAGGGCCGTCCGCGCATCGCGCTGGATACGCGGCGGATGCAATGGCGTCCCGGCCCTGACCCTGGAGTATCGGTCAAGCCGCTTTACTCCGATCCGGCGCGTCCGGAAACGATGGCGCTGATGAAGTTCGAGCCGGGCGCTTCGATGCATCGCCATGCGCATCCCGGGGGCGAGGAATTCCTGGTGCTGGAAGGCACGCTCGAAGATGAGTCCGGCGTGTATCCGCGATCGACCTGGGTGCGCAATCCGCGCTCGAGTTCACACGCCCCGTTCTCGCGCGAGGGATGCGTAATCTACTTGCGTACCGGCGGACTTTGACGAGGCACGGGCGCGTTGCGGCATGCCTCGCGCGCGGCGGGCGGTGAAAGCCGACAATCGATGATGCAAGCGCTTCCAGCGGGCCCGGGCGGACAGGTGCGGCGCGCAGCGGTTGCGATGCGCGCTCGCCGCGCGTGGCAACCGCTCTTCGCCCTGCTCGCGATAGCGCTTCTGCTCGGAGCCGTCTCTGCTCCAGGCGTCGCGAACGCGGCCGGCAGCCGTGCTCCGGAACGTGCCGAGAAGTCGCTATTCCATCGCGAGCAATTCCGCTTCAGTTGGCAAACGGTCGAACGGATCCGCAACGGAATCGTTTCTCTGCCTACGCGCGCGCCCGAGATCATGGCCGCGATGCGGCGTCGCGCGAGGGCGCTGGGCATGACCGGCTCGGCGCTGGTCCTGTTCCTGCTGATCGCCGTCGCCTACGGCCTTTTCGGCCGCCGTCGCTTCATCCATTGGGCGCAGGACAAATTGCTCCCGCTGGCGGAGCGTCTTCCGCCCGACGCGGCGCCGTGGCTTTTGGCCGTGGTCTTGGTCGCGGCGGCGGTTCTGATCCCGCTCTCGCTGTGGCTGCTCTATGAGCTTGTCGCCACGGCGACGAAACTCGCCGGACCCGGCTTCCTGGTCCTCGGCACCTTTCTGGTGGCGTGGACGGTCTATGCCCTGTTGACGGCCAGTGCCCATGAATTGCTGGTTCGTCCGCTGCTCCAGATCGCGCCGGAGCATGGGCGCTATCTGTTCCGGATGGGCCGATGGCTGCTGCGCTATGCGGTCGCGGCGATGGTTGTCCTGGACGCGGCGCTCAAAATGGGCGCGCCTGCCGACGTCGTCGAACTGTTCCGATGGGTCTTCAAGTTCACGCTGCTCGTGCTGTTCGGATTCGGGTTTGCGCGCCGGCGCGCGGTGATGGCGCTGTTTCCGGATTTGCCCAACCGTCCCTACCGCCGGTTCGTGCGCGCATTCGACCGGCTTTATCCCGTGATTCTGATGCTCACGCTGGGTACGGCGCTTCTGCAGCTGGCGGGCTTCCGGTTGCTTGCCGATTCCATTTGGGTGCGCACGTGGGCGGTGATGGGCGTGTTCGTCGGCGCCGTGCTCCTGCATCATCTGCTCCGCCTCGGGCTTGCCCATACCATCCTCGGCTCCCGTCCCGAGGCCGAAAGCGCGCGCAACTTCTATCGTTCGGCCGGACGCCTGCTCGACTATCTCGGGTCGGTCGCAGTCGCCCTGATATTGTTGCACATCACGGGACTCTGGCGTCCGGCGATCGATCTTTTGAGCGTTCCGCTCGGGAAGATAGGAGAGCGCCCGCTTTCGTTTCTGATCCTGGTTGAGGCCGCGATAATCGTGGCGGCCTTCATTTTCGCCGCGAAGCTGCTTCGCGACTACCTGGAATTCCACGTCTATCCGCGTTTCAACGTCGATGCGGGTATCGCGCACGCAATCAACACTTTTCTGGTTTATGCGCTGACGATAATCGGCGCGATTGCGGCGCTTGAAGCGGTCGGGCTGGGCCTCGGAACGATCACGCTGTTCGCGGGAGCCTTCGGCATCGGCCTCGGTTTCGGACTCCAGTCGTTCGCGAACAACCTTGCGAGCGGACTTACCCTGATCTTCAGCCGCGCGCTGCGCAAGGGCGACGTGGTCACGGTCGGCGAGACGATCGGCGTCATCCAGGAAGTCGGAATGCGGGCGACGCGGATGCGCACGCGCGACGACGTCGAGTACCTGGTGCCCAACTCGGAATTCGTCAGCGGAAAGGTCGTCAACTGGACGCGCACCAATCCGTACACGCGGCTTCACGTCTCGCTCGGCGTCTCCTACGACGCCGATCCCGGGCGCGTCCGGGAAATCCTCGAAAGCGTCGCCGCGCGCACGCCCAACGTCGAGCAATCGCCGTCGCCCGAAGTATGGTTCGCCGGTTTCGGCGACAGCACGCTGAACTTCCAGCTCCTGGTCTGGATCAATATCCGGATGGTCCAGCGCCAGAAGGTCGCAAGCGATCTTTATTTCGCCATCTTCACCGCGTTCAAAGAGGCGGGAATCGAGCTTCCGTTCCCCCAGCGCGATCTCCATATCCGTTCGGCGGAAGGGCTTGTGGCACTCGACCGAAAACGCGGCGGCGAGCCCGAGTCGCGCTAGAAGCTACGTTTTTTTGCGCGCCGCGCGCCGCTTCGCCATCTCATCGCGGACACGCGTGCGTTCCTCGTTTGCGCGCGCTCGCCGTTACTGATGAGCTTTAGAGATTCCGTCAGCGCGTGAGACGGGCTTCGCCCGGCCTCACTGACGAAGTTTCTCCCAAACCTTCGACAACCGTCTCAGCCGCGGGTTTGGCCGGGAAGCGGAGCCAAATCTTCTCTGCCGGGAGAGTGATCATGAACACGATTTTTGCTGAATGGCATGGGACCGCGATTGGGCTCGGAATCTTCGCCGGCGCGATCGTCACAGGCCTGCTGGCGAACGCGATCCTGTTTGCACTCATCCGCAGGCTTGGCCGGCGGGGGAAACTGCTCTACGTCTCCATCGCGAGGCATTGCGACCGGCCAGATCGG
>JAJYMR010000349.1 GCA_021786815.1 Deltaproteobacteria bacterium | reverse complement strand
CGGATAGCCGTTGCGATTGTTCGTACAGCGTACGTCGGAAAGATGAGGACTTTAACGTTGCCAATGCGACTTGGCTGACTTTCTCCGCCCGCACACCGAACATTCTCGGGCCGAAGCATTGATGGACACTACGTCGAAGACAATCTTTCGAGGTAAATCGCATGTATCCATTGGGGCACATTGAAAGATCGCGACGGCGTGTTGATTCGAAACTGGCGGCAAAAAGAACGCGGGGAGCGCGAGTGATCACTCCGCTTGCCAGAATAAAAGCCGTCAAAGTTCTGTTTGTTTTTCTTTCGTTCGCACTCTGCGTCCCGAGCGCTTTCGCGCAGACAGCCACGCCCTGGCAGTTCGCCTTTGACGCGAACCAGAACCTTGTCATGCCGAACGCGCAGGGTGTTCCGACCAGGCGCTTTCTTATCGGGCTCTACGACACGTCGGGATATGGCGGTACAGTCGCATGGTGGAGCAACCAACTGACTTATGTCCTCTCCGGCGACAATACCGACGCAACTGACGCGGCGGACGGGTACGTCGATGTCTACCTGAACTATTTCCAGGGCGCCTCGCCGGCATCGAATCGCGTTGCGATTGGGCAGGCGTGCGCGCTTCGCGGGATGGCGTACCTCGACACCGAGAATCAGAACAACTCGAATATATGGGACACGTCCACGAACCCGCCGACGCTGATTACCAGTTACCTCGCGCCAATTGTGCAGGCCGAGGTCGGGCGCCCCGGGATGCTCGGCGCGTACACCGCAGACGAGCCGTGCAACGATCCGAACAAGTCGGGCAACTACAGCCAAGTCAGCCAGCTCCATAAGTTTTACGATACCTACTGGCCTGGCGGCGTGCAGTTCGGCGTGATGCGGGCGAACGAGCCGCTATACGTCTACAACGCGGCGAACGACACCTGCTCCGCGCCGGGCTTCCAATATACGGGCGTGATGTCGCAACAGCTCGGCGCGCTCGGCACCGACCCGTACCTGCTCTACTGGGCGCGACCGCTTGAGAACATCGTCAACTTCCTGCCGTACACGCTTTCGTGGGCAAATTCTTACGGCAAACGCGTCAAGCCGTATTGGTATGTCCAACAGTTCTGGGGTTACAGCAACGGAATCGACGGGTGGCCGACACAGGACCAGATGCGGCGCGAGTCGTGGACTGCTATCTGCATGGGCGTGAACGGGATTTTCTACTGGAGCTTCGGCGCGATGGGACTCTCGTATGTAGCGGAGCCGCAACGCTCGACGCTGTTCAACGAGTGGCTTGCGGTCATTAAGGAGATCAAGAGTTACGAGCCCGCGCTGACAGGGACGCCGGTTGCACTACCTGAGACGCTGCCACGCGGCGTGATCGGAATCGCACGCGAGACCTCGGACGGCGTGACGCACGTCTTCACGATCAACGCGAGCGGTATGACGATTAGCGACTCGAACGGCCATCGCTGGCAGCCGCATCAGACAATTTTCTGGACTGAGTAAAGGCGATGAAACTTTCAGCGCGGTTCGCGTTCAGGAGCCCATCCGGCATTTGACCGAAGAGTTGAGAAACCGAGTGCCGCAGCCGGGGTCGCAGTGCATGACGTATGATGGGCTTCGCCGCGGCCGCCACTGCACTCTTCGTGGCTTCCCGCACGCGAGCCATTCGCGTTTTCGTCATCGCGCCAGGCGGAGCCGATTCTCGTAGCATTCCGCCGCCGCGCGGAAGGCCGCCGCGGCCCGCTCGAACCCAACGAAGGTGACGAGGCCGCGCGAGCGCGCCATCTCCTCCGATTTGCCCACCACCCAGGACTCCATCTCGGGCTGGATATGCCCGGCGTCTATAACTATCGCGAAAGGTTTCTTTGCGCGCCGCGCGAAGCCCGCGACCCGATCGATCATCGGAGCAAGATCCTGCTCGCTGAGGTCGCGCCGGATAGTGCCGAAACCGGGACCTGGCCGCAGTTCCATCACAATCGCGTCGGTCTGCGAGTCCTCATCGAGGATGTCGAGCACCCGATCGACGTTGCCCTGGTTGTCGACGTTCCCCATCGTCCACGCAGCGTCGAGCGGATTCTTATAGCTTCCGCCGATTACCTTGAAGAAGGTTTTGAACTGGTGGTGCGTGCTGTCCGAGAGCGACGGCACTTCCAGCCCGTAACGGGCGAAGGCGTCGCTGATTACCACGGACTGCCCGCCGGTCATCGCCACCAGCGCCATCCTGCGCCCGCGCACCTCGCGCGTACGTGTGAGCAGTTCCGTCGCGTCGAGCATCGCGTCGAGGTTGATCACTTCAACGGCCCCGCTCTGGCGCATCACGGCGCTCCACACCGCGGCCGGCGTCGCGAGCGAGCCGGTGTGAGAGAACGTCGCGCGTGCGCCCGATTCGGTCACGCCGCCCTTCCAAACCAGCACCGGATGGCGCGCCGCGGCTCTGCGCAGGCTCTCGAAGAAGCGGCGGCCGTCCTTCGCCCCTTCGATATAAATTCCGATCGCCCGAGTCGCCGGGTCGGCGGCCATCACGTCGAGGTATTCGGCCGCCTCCAGGATGGTGGCGTTGCCGATCGAGGCAGCAAGGTTGACCTTGATTCCCCGCCCCGGCGCCTTCATCACAAGGCTTATCGCGTGCGTCCCGCTCTGGGAGATGAAGCAGACGTCACCGCCCGATTCCGCCGGGCGCAGGCTCGCGGAATTGAGCAGCCCGAGTCCGGGATTACATAGACCCATGCAGTTGGGCCCGACCAGCGCGATATCGGAGCCGCTCGCGAGCGTGCGCATCTCCTGTTCGAGCTTGTTCCCGAGGTCGTCGCCGACCTCCGAAAATCCGGCGGTGAAAAATCCGGCTCCCGCGACCTTGGCGTTGATGCAGTCAGTGAGCACCTGCAGCGCGGATTGACGCGGCACCCCAACGATAGCGTAGTCGATTGGTTCGGGTACCTCGGCAATACTGTTGAAGTTGGAGACACCGATCTTCTCGATCCCCGCAGCTTCCCTGGGATCGGGCTGGACCGAATAGAGCTTGCCCTTGAAGCCGTCCTGGGCGTGAAGCCACATGTACTCACGCAATCCGCGATCGCCGATTACGGCCACGGTGCGCGGCTTCAACGCGCGGTCCAGGTTCGCAAGCCGCCGCGCACGCAGTTCCGGATCGACCCGTCGGCTGTCCTCGACTGGTTCGAGCAGGATACGCGCGTCGAGCGCGCAAAGGCCGTCGGAATAGACGACCACCGGGTTCAGATCCATCTCTTTTATTTCCGGATGACGCGCGGCGAGTTCCGAGACCTTCGCCAGCAGCGCGGCGAGTGCAGCCTCGTCCGCGGGCGGCATCCCGCGCGTGCCCTTTAGCAGAGCCGCGCCGCGCAACTCGCCAAGCATATCGCGCGCTTGCGCTTCGTCGATCGGCGCGACCCGGACCGCGGTGTCCTTGAGCACCTCGACCAGGATTCCGCCGATTCCAACCATCACCATCGCGCCGAACTGCGGGTCGCGCGTGATTCCGGCGAGCATCTCAAGGCCCGGCCGCGCCATCGCCTGCACCGCGACCCCTTCGAAACGCGCCTTGGGAGCGCGGGCGATAAGATTCTCGCGGATCCGATTGAAGGCCTCGCGCACTTCAGTCTCGGTGCGGAGCCCGAGCGCTACGCCGCCGACGTCGCTCTTGTGCGTGACATCGGGCGAGAGCACCTTGAGCACCACCGGGAACCCGCATCGCGAGGCGAGCGCCGTTGCTTCGTCAGCGGAACGCGCCGCGTGCGGCATCGCGGTGCTGATTCCCAATGCTTCCAGGATGCGCTTGGATTCGATTTCCGAAAGCGCGGTGCGGTTTTCAGTCGCCGCACCGCCGATCACCTGCTGAATGATGTCTTCGTTCACTACCGTTACGTCAGCCAAATTTGCGGTGAAAAAAAATACCCGTTGGCAATGACGGAAAGCAATTGCGGTGCCTTGGTCGGCGAGCGCAGACAAAGCGCTGAGCTTGCCGAAAGCTTCCAGTGTTTCTTCCCGGCGCCGAATCGCGAACGGGTCGTGAAGTTGAGTCTTAAGGATACATAGTCTGCTTCTAAGCGAGTCGAAGTCCAGCCCCCTTTATTAGCCAACCAACCCATTCTCCGCCGCATGCATCTTCGCCTTGGTGGCGGAACCTTCCGT
>JAJYMR010000363.1 GCA_021786815.1 Deltaproteobacteria bacterium | reverse complement strand
GGGAAATAGAAGGTGAAATTACCCCTTCGGATATAGATGTCGCCCGGCAGCCGTCCGAAATACGGGATGGACGACCCGAGCCACACGATAATCCCGAGCACGATTATCGCAAGGCCAAGGACGACGAGCGCTTTTCCAATCGGCGCCATTCAAAACCCGTGGAAATTCTAGCCGACTTGGCGCTTTCGCCAAACCCGTCCGCGATGCGGATTTGCCGCCGCGCGAACGAACCGATTCCTGCGAAACTCTCGTGGAACCGCGAAGGAACCGGCAGCGTCTCCCGGGTTGCGCAACGCTCCTGTCAGGCGTGGGCGGCCTTGGCCGCCTCGCGCGCCGCATGCGCCTCCTTGATTACTTTCTCCGCGACCGGCGCGGGCGCTTCCTCGTAATGCGAGAATTGCGCCTCGAACGAGCCGCGTCCCGAAGTGAGCGAGCGTAGATCGGGCGCGTACTTGAGGATTTCCGCCATCGGGACCTGCGCCTTTATCACCTCGCTATGGCCGCGCACTTCCATCCCCTGCACCCTGCCGCGCCGGGAATTGAGATCGCCGATCACGTCGCCCATGTTCTCGGCCGGACACGACACCTCGACCGCCATCACCGGCTCGAGGATGATCGGCTTGGCCTTTTCGAGCGCCGCCTTAAGGCCCATCGAGGCCGCTATCTGGAACGCCATATCCGAGGAATCAACCTCGTGGTAGCTGCCCTCGTAAACGGTCACCTTGAGATCGACCAGCGGATAGCCGGCAAGAAATCCCTCGGTGAGCGTGTTGCGCACTCCCTTTTCGACCGACGGGATGAACTGGCGCGGGATCGCGCCGCCGACAACCGCGTCGACGAACTCGAAGCCCTTGCCGCGCGGCAACGGCTCGACCCGAAGCCAGCAATCGCCGTATTGGCCGCGGCCGCCCGACTGGCGTTTGTATTTGCCCTGGGCCTCGGCGCGTCCCTTTATCGCTTCCTTATAGGGAACCTTGGGCGAGTGCAGGTCCACGTCGACGTTGAACTTGCGTTTGAGCTTTTCGACGGTGACCTCGATATGGAGTTGGCCCGTGCCCGAGAGAATGATCTCGCTGGTCTGGGGGTCGCGGTGCATCTCGAGCGCAGTGTCTTCGTCGACCAGCTTCTGCAGCGCCGCCGAGGCTTTTTCCTCGTCGCCCTTGGTGCGCGGCTGGATCGCGAAAGAAATGACGGGCGTGGGCCGTTCGAGCGGCTCGAACATCACCGGCGCCTTCTCGTCACACAGCGTATCGCCGCTCGACGTGTCCTTGAGCTTTGCGACTGCGGCGATCTCACCGGGTATCGCGACCGCGAGCGGCGACTGCTTCTTGCCCTCAAGCCTAAGCAACTGCCCGAAACGCTCCCGGGATTCGCGGCTCGAGTTGTAAACCGTGGCGTCGCTCACCGCGCGCCCCGAGATCACGCGGAAGATGGAGAGCTTGCCCGCGAACGGATCGATGACCGTCTTGAAGACGAACGCGCTGAACGGGGCGTCGGGATCGGCACGGCGTTCCTCGGGGTTTCCGGTCGTGGGATGGGCGCCCGAAACAGCCGCCCTTTCATTGGGCGCGGGCAGCAGAGAGACGACCGCGTCGAGCAGCGGGCCGACGCCGATATTCTTCGCTCCGGAGCCGCATAGCACCGGAGTAAGCGTGCCGGCCAGGACCGCGGCGTGAAGCGCCCGGCGCAGATCCTCGTCCTCGAGCGCCCCCTGCTCCAGGTATTTTTCGAGCAGCGCGTCGTCCGTCTCCGCGACCGCCTCGCAGAGCGCGGTGCGCGCCTTTTCGGCGAGCGACTTGAGCTCGCCCGAAAGCTCCGCTTCCACGGCCTTGCCGTTCGTATCGCCGTACGTGAGCGCTTTCATCGCAAGCACGTCGATCACGCCCGAGAGTGCGTTCTCCGCGCCGATCGGGAGGGTGAGCGCGACAGGCTTCGCTTCGAGCGCCTTCTCCAGGCCGGCCATCGCGGTCTCGAAGCTCGCCCGCTCCTTGTCGAGTCGCGAGACGAACGCAATCCGCGGCAGCCCGAGCGCCTGCACGCGCTGGAATATCTTCTCGGATTCGACCTTCAGGTCGCCGCCCGGCGAGACGACGAATATCACCGAGTCAACGGCGCGAAGGGTGTTGAAGGAATCGATCAGGAAAGAGCTGTAGCCGGGCGTGTCGCCGATTATGATTTCGTTCTTCTTCCAGTTGAGATGATGAAACGCGGAACTGATGGAGGTGAGGCGATGGTTTTCCTCGGGTTCGAAGTCCATGACGGCGGTGCCGTCGTCAGGGCGTCCGAGACGCGTAATTGCGCCGGCGGTGAAGAGCATCGCCTCGGCCAGTTGTGTTTTCCCGCTCCCGCCCTGGCCGGCGATCGCGATACTTCTCAGACGCCCGATTTCCTCCACAGACATAGGAACTACCTCTGCGAATTGATTTCGTTATCGGCTGAGCGCCCCCGAGCCGGCCGGTGCGCCTGTCCCCGCTCGCACCGAGCCGTCGCAAACGTTCATCCGCTACGTTCAATCTCGATCATATGCGCCTTCCAGGGTCACATCTCCGGCCACGATTCGCTGCCGCCCAGCCTCGCAGTCGAGCAATAGCGCGCCGTCGGGGTCGATTCCCGCGACCACCCCGCTATGGCGCGTGCCCGCCTCAACAACCGTGACCCGTTTCCCCGTGAGCGCTGAATAACGTTCCCACGCTTCACGCACGGCCGCGAAGCCGCGCGTTTCGGTCTCCATATAGCGAGAGTCGAGCCTCAAAAAAAGCGAATTCGCAAGCGCAACCCGTTCGCACGGCCGTCCTGTAGCGATAAGAACCGACGTGGCGCGGCTGCGAAGCTCGGGAGGGATTTGTTCGGCGGAGAGATTCACGTTGAGCCCGATACCGAGCAGAACGCAGGAAAGGCCGGACTTCGCGTCGGTCACCGCCTCGGCGATTATGCCGCCCGCCTTGCGCCCGTTGAGCCACACGTCGTTGGGCCATTTAAGGCTCACGATTCCGGGCGCAACGGTCTCCATCGCCTCGGCCACGGCCACGCCCGCGACGAGGCTTAGCCGCGCGACCTCCGCAAGCGAGATCCGCGGCCTGAGTATCACCGTCATGTAGAGATTGACCCCTGGCGGCGAATGCCATCCGCGCCCCATCCTGCCGCGCCCGGCGCTCTGCCGCTCGGCGATAACCACCGTTCCCTGCGGAGCGCCCTGGGCTGCGAGCGAACGCGCCAGTTCCTGGGTCGAGGACGTTTCCTCGACGTAATGGATGAGGCAGCCTATCCGGCCCGGCTGTCCGTTCTCGATTTCTGCGTACGGATTTCGGGCCATCGTGGGTCGCTCCGGGTCGTTTGCCGCGGCTTGCGGCGTGCGTTCAGGCGGGTTCGATCCTCATGCTGAGATCGACCGCTTTGGCCGAATGCGTCAGCGCGCCGACCGAGATTAGATCGGCGCCGGCTTGCGCGAGCGCGCCGACAGTTTCGAGGCTGACACCGCCCGACACTTCCAGTATCACGCGGTCGCCCGCGATCTCACGCGCGCGGCGGATATCGTCGAGCCCCATGTTGTCGAGCAGGATCGCGTCGGCGCCGGCCGCAAGCGCCTCTTCGACCTGGTCGAGCGTCTCGCATTCGATCTCGATCCGAAGCGTGTGCGGCGCAAGGCGTCGGGCCTTTTCGAGGGCGCTGCTGACCGAACCGGCGGCCGCTATATGGTTCTCCTTTATCAGCACACCGCTGTCGAGGCCGAAGCGATGGTTGAAGCCGCCGCCCGCGCGCACCGCGTATTTCTCGACGCCGCGGAGCCCCGGATGGGTCTTGCGCGTATCAACGATTCGCGCCCGGGTGCCCGCAACGGCGTCAACGAACCTGCGCGTCAGCGTCGCTATCCCGGACATCAACTGGAGGAAATTGAGCGCGGTGCGCTCGCCGATCAGCAGTCCGGCAAGGCGGCCTTCAATTTCGGCGGCGCGCTCGCCGCGCCCCAGCGACCTTCCTTCGGCGGCAAGCTTCACGATTTTCGGCTCCGCGCCCGCCATCGTGAAGATCGATTCGAGCAGGATACCGCCGCAGAAGACGATCTTTTCTTCTTTTACGGTTATGCGGGCGCGGCCGCGCTGGCCGGGCGTGACCGTTGCCGCGGTGGTGATATCGCCCTGGCCGAGATCTTCTTCCAGAGCGCGTTTCAGAAGGTCGTGAACGTCGAG
>JAJYMR010000059.1 GCA_021786815.1 Deltaproteobacteria bacterium | reverse complement strand
TCAGCGGGTCGTTCACCATGTTGCCGCGGAACTTCCGAGTGTCCCAGCCCTGCACTTCCATCAACGCCAGATAGCGAGTGAAATCGCACACGTCCGCGGTTCCCACCTGATGCCCGAACTCGATGACGAACCCATCATCCAGGCTCTTCTTGATGAGATCTCGCTCCAAGGGATCCGTGAGCAACTGCGGCAGAGCGTAACTCATGCCCGCGCAGCAGCCAGCGTCATAGCGGACCAGCGGGTGGTCCGGGTCGACCGTCGCGAGATTGTGCATGTCGCCGCCGGTGCGCGTGCCACTGGTGATGATGCCGTCGCGCATCAGCCTTTCAAAATACTCCCGTTTGCCGACACCTTTTTCGCCGACGTACGGGGTTGAACCCGCAAGCGTCGGCTGTCCGTCCACCCACAACCTTTCGCGATACATGCGCGGGTAGGAGCCGCGGGTGAACGGATACGTACCCGGAGTCCCGATCTCCTCTCGATAGTCGAGATCGGCAATATCCTCGGGCCCGTAGACTTCTTTGACCTCGATCCCCGATTGCGTCTTGCCGTCCCCTTTGATCCGCCGTTCGTCCCCGGTTGCCATCGGAGTCCCCTCTCCTTATTTCGGCTGAATACCGCCGGCTGAACACCCTACGGCTGTACACATCGAGTGAACACCGACGCTGCCCGTCGAGCGCCGCGAGCATTAATCATACCGTCCTCGCGCAGCGAGCGGGGCACGGCGTGCAAGGATGTTGCTCCCAGACTGAATGCCTCGCGCTGTATCCTTACGACGCATCCCGCGTCTCCATGGGATACAACACTGGTATTATCGGAAACGCGAGACCGAACCCGATCTCTCGATGAACCCGTTTCCTTTGTGCCGGGAGATCGCTCCTAGTTGGAATCGCGGAGCCCCTCGGCCAGTCAGGCACAACCGTTGCGTCCGAATTCTCAGCTTGGATCGATTGCGGCGATCTATCGTCGCGAACAGGCAGTGTGGCTATTCGCTGGGCGGCGAATGGGTACGCGTAGATTTGGGGAGAGAGATTTCTTTCAATCGGGGTGACAGCGCTATGCACTTGTTGAAGTACACCAGGGGATGGACGAGGAGGCATTTCCTCGAACAGACGGCGAAGGGGATCATGGCCGCCGGGGTTATCGCTCCGCTGTTGGAGGTACTCGGCAACACCGGCAGTTGCGAGGCGGCCTATCCGCCGGAGCTCCTGTCGATCGAGGCCTACACCAAGGGCAAGCTCAAGGCGGGACAGGAGTTGAACGCCGGCAACGTCGACGTGGTCAAGGACCTCCTGAATCCCGGGCTGTACCATCAGATAAAAAACGAAAAGCGCGCGTGTGACCTCGCGCCGACCGAAACCCGTATCAATCGTCTGGTCGATTCCGCGTTTTTCGAGGCAACCCTTCATAACAAGGGCAAGTACAAGTTCGGCTCCGATGGAAACGTTTGGACAAACGACGGACAGCCCTGGCAGGGCGGCAATCCGTTTCCGGAGCCCGAGCACGCGGAGCAGGTGCTCGTCAGCAACACTCTTAGTTGGGGCAAGCGCGACGCCGGCGGATACGGCGTCAAGGTGTGGGACACGGACGCGGCGGGCAACGTCGAATACCACTATCAGGAATGGTACGTGGAATGGCAGACGGTGGGTCGCACCCAGATGGACCCGCATCCGTATCAGCCGGGCCACACGAACCAAATTCGCTATTTTCCGGCCTTGGTCACATACCCGGAAGATTTGGTGGGAACCTCGTTCCTCCAGATATGGTACTACGATCAGCGCCGCTTTCCGTTGTTCTACGGCTACGTGCCAGATCTCAAGCGGACCAGAAGCTTCCCGACTGACCAGCGGTTCGAGCCGAGCCTGCCGGGCGACATCACCTTTGCCAGCGATTTGTGGATGGTGGGAGATCCGCTCCTGACCTGGGGCGATTTCAAACTGGTTGGAAAAGGGCCGCTGCTGGCGACTCCCGCCAGCGGGCGCGAGGGCCTCAACAAGGACTGGAGTTTTCCACTGGTCGGCGGCGCGACCGGCAAGAAGTATTTCCGCACCCACCTGGAGTTGATACCCGAAACCTACTGCTGCGAACTTCGTCCCGTCAATTTTCCCCGCGCGCCTTATAGCAAGAAGCGCGTCTGGTACGATGCGCGCACCCAGGTTCCGGTCAGCATGTTGACCTTCGATCTCGCGGGCAAGCCGTGGCATTACAAGGAGTTGTGCCTGGGCTGGTGGGAACCCAAACCGGGCATGGACTGGCCGGACACTCTTCCCAACAAGGGATTTTGGAATCTGGCCTGCGACCAGAACGAGGACCTGCAGAGCGGGCGTCAGTCGCATTTCAGCTGGTTCCCGGTGATCGCGGGCGGTTACAAGCCGCGCATCCTCGACCCATCGCTTTTCGAAGAGTACTGCTCGATGGACGCGTTGCGGCGCCTGGGACGCTAAAGAGCGAATCCGCCTGTGGGCAGCGACGAAGAAGGCCGGGGCACTCGCGACACGCGCCGGACCACCTACGGCCGGACGCTGAAACCGGTTTACGGTCCAGATGATGTCGCGGGCTCGGATTACATCCGCGATCTTGGCCTTCCCGGGGAATATCCATACACGCGCGGGGTGCGGCCGTCCGGCTATCGCGACCGGGAGTGGACCCGCCGCCAGGTGGTGGGACTCGGGACGGCGGAAGAGACCAACGAACGCCTGCGCTATCTGTTCGAACAAGGCCAGACCGGGTTCAGCGTCTGCGGGATGGGCTATGCTCCATACGAGTCGAGTGATCCGCGCTCACTCGGCATCGTGGGCCGCGGAGGAGTATGGATCGACACGCTGCGCGATCTGGAAACGCTCTTTGACGGGATCGACATGGCAGCGATCACCATCAATCAGATCGGTGCGTCGCTGCCGGTGTTCGCGATGATCCTCGCCGAGGCCGACCGGCGCGGCATCGCCTACGCCCGGCTGCACGGGACGCTCCAAAACGTGGTGGCGCCGGGCGGCGAAGGCGAAGAGTTGCGCGGGAACCACTGCGTCGACATCATCGAGTTCTGCGCCCGCCACATGCCGCATTGGAACCACACCAGCATCTCGGCGCGCAACATGCGCGACCAGGGGCTGTCCTCGGTTCAGGAGGTTGCCTTCGGCCTGTATCAGGGAGTGCTGACGGTTCGGGCCGCACTCGCGCGCGGACTCGAAGTTGACGCCTTCGCGCCGCGGATCACGTTCTTTTTCAGCGCGGAGAACGAGCTTCTGGAAGAGGTCGCCAAGTATCGCGCCGCGCGCCGGCTGTGGGCGCGCCTGATGCGGGAGCGGTTCGGGGCGCGCGATCCTCACTCGCAGATCTTGCGTTTCCACGTGCAGACCTCCGCGCTCAGCCTCACTCTGCAGCAGCCGTTGAACAATATCATCCGCGGCGCGATCCATGCGCTTGCGGCGGTGATGGGCGGTGCGCAGTCGCTGTCCGTCAATTCGTTCGACGAGGCGCTGGCGATCCCAACTCCCGCGGCGGCCACACTTTCCCTGCGCACCCAGCAGATCATCGCGCACGAGACCGACGTGGCCTCCGTGGCTGACCCGCTCGGCGGCTCCTACTGCATCGAAGCGCTCACCGACGACATTGAAAGGGAAGCGCGCGCGCTGCTTCAGAAACTGGAAGCGATGACGCCCGTCAAAGCCTGGCAGCACATGGAGGGCGCGGCTGACGAGGCCGGCTACCGGCGCCAGCGCGCAATCGACGCCGGCGAACGCGTCGTTATCGGCGTCAATCGCCACCGAATCCAGGAAGAGGAAGAGGAGGAACTGGGACTCGAGGCCAAGCAGGTGTTCAATTATGACCCGGCGTGGCGCGACAAGCAGATAGCGCGCCTGGAGAAGGCCAAGCGCGAGCGCGACCCGCGCCGGGTCGAAACCGCCAAGCGGATGCTGGTCGAGGCCTACCGCGCCCGCGTCAATATCGTGAC
Organism: Deltaproteobacteria bacterium; assembly: GCA_021786815.1. GTDB lineage: Bacteria > Desulfobacterota > Binatia > Binatales > Binataceae > DTIX01. The sequence goes on along the minus strand of JAJYMR010000059.1, from coordinate 237 downwards.
GCCGATGATCGAAGCCGTGAAGTCCTATCTGAGCATCGGCGAGATAACCCAACTGCTGTCGGGCGCCGGCGGAGCGGAGGAACTCCGACGCAGACACGGATTCTACCTGGGGCAGCTTTACTGAAGAGGGGTATGCCCACGAGAATTCGCTTTCTGCTGGTCGCGGATTCACCCGGACACACGACCGGCTACTACGTGGTGGCGCGCGCGCTCAGGGAGGCGGCCGCCGAGGTCATC